>CAYGMX010000160.1:0-6589 GCA_964351055.1 uncultured Loktanella sp.
GCAGCCAGATGCCGCATGACCGCATTTCGCTGCGTGACTACATCGTCGAGGTCGAGATCGGCGCATTTCAACAAGAACGCGGCACCCTGCAACGGGTCCGGTTCAACGTGGTCGTCGAGGTTCTGCCCTTGACCGGCCCCATAGACGACGATGTTGATCGTATCCTGTCTTACGACAAGGTCACCGAGGCGATCGCGGCTGAACTTCATGCGGAGCGGATCAATCTGCTTGAAACGCTTGCCGCGCGCGTGGCCGAACGCATCTTGCTGGAACCGCAGGCCGAACGTGTCTTTGTACGGATCGAAAAGCTGGACCGCGGACCCTTTGCGCTGGGTGTCGAGATCGTGCGCGCACGCGACGGGCTTGATCCGGCGGGGCAGGACCACGTGGAAGCGCCCCATCCGCGGGTTGTTTATCTGTCGAACGATGCAATCGATGCACCGCATCTGCGCAGCTGGATCGATCAGCTTCAGGCCATGGATGCCCCCTTGATTATCTGCGTTGGGCCGTCTGATCGCTCTGCCGTGCAGGCGGGGAATGCCCTGGCGCAACGCCGGATCGATCTTTTGGCGATCGAACAAAATGCGTGGCGTCTGGCCGCAAAAGACCCCCGCTGCATGGTTGTCGGAACACGGACAGAATTGGACTGGGCTATGAAGAACGGGCAAATCTGTATCTGGGCACCATCCAAGATCGTGCTGGATGCTGTTGACGGTCCTTCGGCCAGCCCGCGCGATGCGGTCAACCTTGTTGCGTGGTTTGCCCAAGACATCAGCGCGAAGGAGTTGCTTGTCATCGGCGCTTCTGCACCGGTCACGTCGGTCCCTGTTCGCGCAATGCCCGCAGTGGCGGTTGCGCTGACATGACCGAATATTTCAGGCCGGTTGCCCGTTTTGGTGAGGTGCCGACACCGGACAGCCTGCCACTTGCAGGCGGTTTATGCTGGTTTGATACCGTTGTCGTACACACCCGCGGCGGTGGAACCCGCACCATAGCGGCTAGTGACTTGCCAGCCAAACTGCATGACGCTTTGGTGGCGCCGCGCCCCCCCATTGCGGGCGTGGATATGACCGCCCCGCGCCTGATGGGGATCTTGAACGTCACACCCGACAGCTTTTCGGACGGCGGCCAGTTCAATGCGCCTGATGAGGCCTTGCGCCATGCCATGGTGATGCACAAAGAGGGCGCGTCCATCATCGATATCGGGGGTGAAAGTACCCGGCCAGGCGCGGCAGAAGTTGAGATTGACGATGAAATCAACCGCACAGCGCCGGTCATCGCAGCCATTCGGGCGCAGAGTAAGGTGCCAATATCAATAGATACGCGCAAGGCCGCTGTCGCGACGCAGGCGCTTGCGGCGGGGGCTTCATTGGTCAACGATGTGGCCGCCCTGACGTTTGATCCCGATCTGGCGTCCGTGACCGCACGGGCAGGCGTTCCGGTCTGTTTGATGCACGCAAAGGGCAGCCCTCAAACGATGCAGAATGACCCGACCTACGACGATGTCTTGCTGGATGTTTATGATTTCCTTGCCGCACGAATCGATGCGGCTGTGGCTGCGGGCATAACGCGCGACAGGATCATCATTGATCCAGGGATCGGGTTTGGCAAAACGCTGGACCACAATCTGATCCTGTTGCGGGGCATCGCGTTGTTCCACGCCTTGGGCTGTCCGGTGTTGCTCGGCGCATCGCGCAAGCGGTTCATCGGCACGATTGGCGGCGGGGAGACAGCAGCAGACCGCGTGAGCGGATCTGTGGCAGTGGCCCTTTTCGCAGCACGACGGGGCGTGCAAATCCTGCGCGTTCACGATATCTTTGCCACCAAACAGGCGCTGGACTTGGAATGGGCGATCGGCGGGGCAGGCATGACATGACACGTAAACTCTTTGGCACTGACGGAGTGCGCGGCAAAGCCAATACCTATCCGATGACCGCGGATATGGCGCTCCGGATCGGGGCGGCGGCGGGGCGCTATTTCCGCAACGATGGCTCGAACGGGCATCGGGTCGTGATCGGCAAGGACACCCGACTGTCCGGCTATATGTTTGAAAACGCGCTGACCGCTGGGCTGACCAGCACAGGCATGAACGTGCTGTTGCTGGGGCCTGTGCCGACGCCGGCTGTGGGCTTGCTGACGACCTCGATGCGGGCCGATCTGGGGATCGTGATTTCAGCCAGCCATAACCCGCATCATGACAACGGGATCAAGTTCTTCGGACCGGACGGCTTCAAGCTCTCGGACGAGGCGGAAGCGGAAATCGAAGCACTGCTCGACAGCGAGGTCGAACCGGCAAAGGCCGCCAATATCGGGCGCGCAAAACGGATCGACGATGGCCGGTTCCGTTATGCCGAGCGGGTCAAATCAACCTTTCCGGCGGGGATGCGGCTGGACGGGCTGAAGGTGGTGATCGATTGTGCGAACGGGGCTGCCTATAAGGTCGCGCCAGAGGTGCTTTGGGAATTGGGAGCGACAGTCATTCCTGTTGGCGTCAGCCCTGATGGCTATAACATCAACGAAGGCTGCGGTTCGACCAATACCGCCGCTGCAGCGGCGGCTATCCTGCGTGAAGAAGCGCATGTTGGGATTTGTCTGGATGGCGATGCCGACCGCGTCATGATCCTTGATGAGAAAGGTCAGGTCGCTGATGGCGATCAGTTGATGGCTCTAATGGCAGGGCGTTGGGCCGATCAGGACCGGCTGAACGGTGGCACATTGGTCGCAACAGTGATGTCGAACCTTGGGCTGGAACGCTATCTGGGCGGGCGCGGCTTGCGTCTTGAACGCACGGCCGTCGGTGACCGCTATGTGGTCGAGGCGATGCGCGCGCATGGCTGGAACCTTGGCGGGGAACAGTCCGGCCATATCGTGATGACCGATTATGCCACCACCGGTGATGGCCTGTTGGCAGGGTTGCAGTTCCTTGTGGCGATGATCGAGACAGGCCAACCGGCAAGTGCGCTGACCAAAAGCTTTCAAACGGTCCCGCAGATGCTGCGGAATGTGCGCTATGCCGCTGGTCAGGACCCTCTGGGCGCGCAGTCTGTGCAAAAATCAATCGCCGATGCCGAGGCAAAGCTGGTGGGCAAAGGGCGGTTGCTGATCCGCAAGTCAGGAACAGAGCCGCTCATCCGCGTGATGGCGGAATGCGAGGATGACGCCTTGCTGGCACTGGTCGTTGACGGGATTGTGGCCGAAGTCGAAGCCTCGCTTTAGCGTAGCAACAACCGCTTGAGGTTGCTCCATTGGCTGATGGCAATGCCGATCAGGATCAAACCAAGCGCCGCAAAGAAGCGCAGGGGCAGGACCTCGTTCAGGACCAGAACGCCGAATAGCATCGACCACAGCGGAACCTGATAATTGACCAGCGTCATGAACACCGCACCTGCACTGCGGATCGTGGCAACGCGGATCAGCGCGGCAAGCGCCGTGGGCACAAACCCCAGAAACAAGATCGCAATCGTCGGGCGCAGCGCGCCGGCGGGCGGAATACCTTCGAAAATCAGCATGGCCGGGATCAAGGCGACCGATCCGACGGTCAGCAGCAAGGCTGCCAGAGTGATCGGATCAATCGGCGGGCAGCGGCGCGTCATGATGCTGGAGATGGCATAGGAGATCGAGGCGCAGACGCAGGCGATCTGGCCCAAAGGCTCCATCCCTGTGCCGATGCGCAGCACACCGGGGCCGATCAAAACCGTGGCTCCGACGAAACCGAGGCTGACGCCAAGGATGCTGCGCAGTTGCAGCTTTTCGTCTGTGAAGAAATGCGCCATGGGCAGGACAAAAAGCGGCAAGGCCGCCATCGAAATCCCTGCGAAGGCCGAGGGCACATATTGTTGTCCCCAACTGAGCAAGGCAAAGGGGACGGCCGTATTCAACAGACCGATCGCAACAAGATAGCCGCGCATTTGTGGTGTAAAGGTCGGCAAGGGCCGGCGCAGGACGCGCATCAGCAGCAAAAGCGCCACAGCACCCAGCGTTGTGCGCGCGCAGGCCACTGTCAGCGGGCCATAACCTTCGAGTGCGATGGCCACGACCATAAAGGTCGCCCCCCAGATCAGACCAAGTGCGGCGATGGAGAGCCAGTTGCCTAGGGTGGGTTGCGCGGCCATGACTGTTTACTTTGCTGGAGGGCAGAAAGGCCCGGATGCATCCGGGCCTTTCGATCAGGAGGGTGGGTCAAGACCCACCTTACAAGTTGATCGCCTAGTTCTTGGCTTTATCAACCATCTTGCCTGCGGAAATCCAAGGCATCATGGCGCGCAGCTTTTCACCGACCTGTTCGATCTGGTGTTCATCGTTGATCCGGCGTGTGGCCTTGAAGTAGGGCTGGCCAACGGCGTTTTCCTGCATGAAGTCACGCACGAATTTACCTGTCTGGATGTCGGACAGGACTTCTTTCATCCGCTTCTTGGTCTCGTCATAGGGCAGGATGCGCGGGCCGGAAACATATTCGCCGTATTCTGCGGTATTGCTGATCGAATAGTTCATGTTGGCGATCCCGCCTTCATAAATCAGGTCCACGATCAGTTTGACCTCGTGCAGACATTCGAAATAGGCCATTTCGGGCTCGTAGCCGGCCTCGACCAGAGTTTCGAAACCCATGCGGATCAGTTCGACCAGACCGCCACACAGCACGGCCTGTTCGCCGAAAAGGTCGGTTTCGCATTCCTGACGGAAATTTGTTTCGATGATGCCGGACCGCCCGCCACCAATGGCCGAACAATAGGACAGGCCGATTTCCATCGCCTTGCCGGAGGCGTCGTTGTGAATGGCCACAAGGCAGGGCACGCCGCCGCCTTTGGTGTATTCGCCGCGCACGGTGTGTCCGGGGCCTTTGGGTGCCATCATGATCACATCAACGCCGGGCTTGGGCTCGATCAGGCCGAAATGCACGTTCAATCCGTGGGCAAAGGCAATGGCAGCCCCTTCGCGCAGGTTGTCGTGGACGTATTTCTTGTAGGTTTCCGCCTGCAATTCGTCGGGCATGGTGAACATGATCAGATCGCACCAGGCTGCCGCTTCGGCGATGCCCATGACCTCGAGCCCTTCGCCTTTGGCTTTCGCGGCAGAAGGCGAGCCTTCGCGCAGGGCTACGACAAGGTTCTTGGCACCGCTGTCGCGCAGGTTCAGCGCATGGGCGTGGCCTTGGCTGCCATAGCCCAGAATGGCCACTTTCTTGTCCTTGATCAGGTTCACATCGCAATCGCGATCATAATATACGCGCATTTTGGTTTCCTCACTGGATTTTCGCTGATCGTCTTATATCGACGCTTCGAAGATTTTGCAGTGTCGTTCTTTGGATATTTTTACTCAGAAGAAGATTGTTATGCGTGATTTAATACATTAACGGTATTTCTATGCTTGATGATCTGGATCGCCGCCTTTTGCGTCTGTTGCAGGCCGACCCGACCCGGGCTTTGCCTGATCTGGCCGATGCCGTCGGCCTGACTGCGCCGCGCGTGACCCGTCGTCTGGACAGGTTGCGCGAAAGGGGCGTGCTGTTGGGCAGTTACGCGGTGATTGACTGGCGTGCTTTGGGGTATAGCGTCGCTGTCAGTTTGCGTGTGACCTTGGACAAGACTGTGCCGCGCGCCTTTGATGAATTTATCGCTGCTGCCCGTGCGGTGCCTGAAGTCACCGAGATCCAGACCTTTTTGGGCCGCGTCGATGTGCGCCTGTCGCTGATCGCGCGCGACTTGCCCGACTATCAGCGCATCTATCGCGCGCAGGTGCTGACCCTGCCGCATATCGCGGACATCGAGGCATTGATGACCGTGGCCACGGTCAAATCCGACGAAAGCCTGCCGCTATGATATTGGATGATCTTGATCGCGCCTTGCTGCGTGCCTTGGTAACGAATGCCGCCCAGTCGACAACTGTTCTGGGCCAGAAGCTGGGGCTGAGCCAGCCAGCCACATGGCGCAGGATCAAGCGCTTGCAGGATGCCGGTGTCATCGCCGGGCGGCGTCTGGCACTGGATGCCGAAAAGCTGGGGTTTGGCGTGACCGTGTTTCTGGGCATCAAACTGGCCACCAAGGGCCGTGTCAGTCTGGAGGATTTCGAACGCGCGGTGGGCGCCATCCCCGAAGTGCAGACAGTCGACCACGTCTTGGGTCTGTACGACTACCGCTTGCGGGTTGTCGCCCGTGATCTGGCCGATTTCGAGCGGGTCCTGCGCCGCCGTATCATGACCATGCCCGGTGTGGGCAACGTGGAGGCGAATGTGTTGCTGAGCGAGGAACGCCGGCCCGGCCCGCTCTAGGCCGGGCTGTCGCCTATACGACACATGCAGGGCGCAGCCCTGCGCGCAACAGTGAAAAAGCCGCATCGGTATGCCAAGATAGGCTTTGCTTTCGTATGCTTGCCCCTTTAGCCAAGACGGATCAAAGCAAGGAGACGGCCATGGATGGCGCACATACCCCAGTTGACCCCGATGGGCTGATGGAATTTTCAGTGGTCTTTACCGACCGCTCGCTCAATCACATGTCGAAGGTGTTTCAGACTGTCATGACCGATATTTCGGGCATGCTGAAAGAGGTCTACAACGCTGATCATGTCGCCTTGATCCCCGGCGGAGGCACTTACG
>CAYGMX010000161.1:0-6514 GCA_964351055.1 uncultured Loktanella sp.
CCGACTATGTGTTCATGTTCCCCGGTGGTGGCGCGCAATACGCTGGTATGGCGCGCGATCTGTATGAAACAGAACCCGTTTTTGCCGAATGGATGGACAAAGGTCTTGAGATCCTGCAGCCCAAGCTCGACTATGACATTCGTGCGCTCTGGCTGCCTGAGGCTGGTGGGGAACAAGCTGCGAACGCCAAACTGACCAAACCATCCATGCAGCTTCCTTTGATCATGATCGTGGAATATGCGCTTGCGCAGCTCTGGATGAGTTGGGGCGTAAAGCCTACCGCGCTGACCGGCCATTCCTTGGGCGAGAACACAGCCGCTTGTCTGGCCGGTGTCATGTCGTTTGAAGACTGCATCGGGCTGGTCCATCTGCGTGGTGCGCTTCTTGATCCACTTCCTCCGGGGGGCATGTTGTCGATTGCGCTGCCTGCAGATCAGCTGATCCCGCTTTTGGGCGATGAACTGGAGCTTGGCGCTGTAAACGCGCCATCGCTGAGCGTGGCAACCGGACAGCAAGCAGCGCTTGATGCGCTTGAGGCGCTTTTGAAATCAAAAGACATCGACTGCCAGCGCATCCCTGTCAATGTCGCAGGTCACTCGCGCATGCTTGACCCGATCCTCAAGGAATTCGGGGATTATCTGCGGTCGATCACGCTGAACGCGCCGCAAATCCCTTTGACATCGAACCGGACGGGAAAACTGATGACCGATGATCAGGCCCGTGATCCTGATTACTGGGTCGATCATTTGCGCGGCACTGTGCATTTTGCAGATTGCCTGACGACAGTGGCCGCAAAGGAAGACCGCGTCTTTATCGAGGTTGGTCCGGGTCGGGCAATGTCGTCTTTGGCTGGTCAACATGGTGCGATAAGCTCCAATCAGGTGGTTTCAACACTGCGCCATCCCAATGACGAGATCGCGGACGATGCTTTCTTCATGGCGATGCTGGGGCGTGTCTGGGCAGTGGGTGGTTCATTCGACTGGAGCCAGATCTGGGGCGAAGGGCCGCGCCTGCGCGTGCCTTTGCCGACCTATGCCTTCCAGCATACTGCTTACTTCATTGAACCCGGCACCGCCACAACAGACGAAGAAAGCATCTGGCTCTCGCGCAGCGAAACACCAGATAAATGGGGGTACCGCCCTGCATGGCTTCCCCGCTATGCCGCCAGCGATGTCGATGTGACGGGCGATCTGTCAGAAGCTGAAAAACAGACTTGGCTGGTGTTTGCCGATGATGAAGGGCTAACCGGTGCAGCGGCAGCGCGACTGCGCGATGCGGGGCATGACGTGATTACGGTACGCCCGGGCGATACCTTTTCCCGTGACGGCGAAGGGGGCTATTTCATCGCCCCCGAACGCGGGCGCGAAAGCTATGATGCGCTGATTTCAGACCTTAACACCCGCGATCTGATCCCGACACGGATCTTGCACGGCTGGATGATTACGGCCGATGAAAGCTTTCGGCCCGGTTCAAGCTTCTTCCACCGCATGCAGGAACAGGGCTTTTACAGTCTTTTCTTCCTTGCGCAGGCTATCGGTGGCGAAGATCTGCCCGACAACATCCATATTTGCGTGTTATCCTCTGGTGCAATGCAGCACAAAGACGAGGCTTTGCCGCATCCCGAAAAGGCAACGCTGGCAGGTCCGGCGCGGGTCATTCCGCGCGAGTTTCCTCATCTGTCCGTCACAACGCTTGATCTGGACGTGCCCGCACCCACTGGACGCAGACAAAGAGGCATCGCAAAGGGTGATGTGGACCGGCTGGTGGGGCACATCCTTGAAGAAGCCTTGGCAGAGCCTGGGAACGGCACTGCGCTGGTACGGAATGGAAAACGCTTTGCTCTGACTTACAAGCCTGCCGCACTTGACGCTTTGCCTTCAGACGGGAACCTGCCATTGCTGAAGGAAAACGGTGTTTACCTGATCACTGGCGGCTTTGGTGGCATTGGCCTAACTTTGGCGGAAGCTTTGATAAAGCAATGCGGCGCGCGTATCGCATTGTTGTCGCGCGGCGTACTTCCGGCGCGCGATATGTGGGAACAGACCCTGAAGAATTCACCGCCCAACGCACCGGTTGCCCGCAGGATCAAAGCAGTGCAGGCGCTTGAAGCCATCGGCGGCCAGATACTTCCGGTTGCCGCTGATGTCAGCAATGTTGAAGAAATCCGCGATGCCCGCGCCCAGATCGAAGCGGCGTTCGGCCCGATCAACGGCGTGATCCATGCCGCTGGCCACGTTGACGATGCGCCGATCATGGCCAAGGACGTGACCAGCATCGAAGATGTGTTTGCGCCCAAGATCCACGGCACCCAAGTCCTCGAAGAGGTCTTTCCTGACGGTGATCTTGATTGGCTGGTTCTCTTTTCCTCCAGCTCTACCGCGACAGCCCCGATTGGCCAATCTGACTATGTGGCTGCCAACGAATACCTGAACGCCTACGCCAAATCGCGCAGTGGCGGCAAAACGCTGGTCCGCGCGATCAACTGGGGTATTTGGGCTGACGTGGGTATGGCCGCTGACGCGATGGAGGTCAGAACCGGCGCTACCGCACCGGCAGAGGTGGTTCCGGCAGGCGTGCCGATGCTGGATAACGCGACATTCGACCGTGCAGGTAACCGCACTTTCAGCGCGACCTACACCGTTGCGGATCGCTGGTTCTTGAACGAACACCGGACCAAGGCAGGCGATGCGCTTGTTCCGGGTACCGGATATCTGGAAATGGCCGCCGAAGCCTTGCACAGCATGGGTGAAACCGCCGCTTTCGAAATCCGCGATCTGTATTTCCTGCGGCCTTTCGCGGTGGCTGACACGGGATCGGTCGATCTGCGCCTGACACTCCCGCGCAGCGATGCGGGTTACGATCTCATTGTAGAGAGCGGCAAGGACGGTGCTGTCTCGCAGAATGCCCAAGCAAGCCTGCAAATACTTCCGATGGCAGTGCCGCCGCCGCTGGATATCGCTGCAATCACAGCCCGTTGCGGCGCCCCGATCGAGGCCGGCGCGCTTGGCTGGATCGCCTCTCCGCAAGAGGTGCATCTAAAGTTCGGACCGCGCTGGCGCGTGTTGCAATCAACGGCCTTCGGCGATGGCGAGGGCATTGCGACTTTGGCCCTGCCTCCGGCAGCGGCCCAAGACACCGAAGCGGGTTATCTTCTGCATCCCGGCATGATGGATCTGGCAACGGGCTGGGCCATGAAGCTGATCGTGGGTTACGCGGCACAGCACCTGTGGGTGCCGGTGTCTTATCGGTCCGTCAAGGTCTATGCCCCGCTGCCTGCTAAGATATTCAGCTGGGTGCGCAACGCCGGTGACAACCGGTCCGGTGCCGATATCGCGAGCTTTGACATCACGCTTGCTGCGCCGGACGGGACGGTTTGTGTCGAGATTGCGGGTTTCTCCATCCGGCAGATGGCTGAAATCGCGGGGTTTGGCGCGCAAGAGGCAGGTCCCTCAACCAAAACCGTGGACGATACCGTGCGCCCGCTTTCCCCCGCAGAAGAACGCCTGCGCCACAACCTGTCGCAAGGGATACGCGCCGACGAGGGTGCAGATTTGTTCCTGCGTGCCTTGGTCAGCCCGCACAAAGAGATCATCCTGTCCTCGCTTGATTTGCTTGCCTTGATCGCACAGGCGGGCCAAAACGATGACACCGATACCGAGGACGGTCAGAAATTCTCGCGGCCGCAGCTGGATAGTGACTTTGTCGCACCCGAAGGACCGATCGAGGAACGGCTTGCCGCGTTCTGGCAGGACCTTTTGGGGGTTGATCAGATCGGGGTGGAAGACAGTTTCTTTGATCTTGGTGGCCATTCCCTGATTGCGGTCCGTTTGTTTGCGCAAATTCGTAAGGCCTTTCAGGTCGATTTCCCGATTTCAGTGCTGTTCGAGGCTCCGACGATCCGCAAATGCGCTGCGCTGATTGCAGAGCGTGGCGTGACGGTTGAAGGCCATGCGCCGGATCCGGCAACAGATACCCCAAAGGCCCCGACACGCCGCTTTACCCATCTTGTCCCGATGCATCAGGGCGAAGGAGGCCGCAAGCTGCCCTTCTTCCTTGTCGCGGGTATGTTCGGCAATGTCCTGAACCTCAGGCATCTGGCGCATCTGATCGGCAGCGACAGGCCGTTCTACGGCTTGCAGGCGCGCGGATTGCTGGGCGATGAAGAACCCCATCGCACAATGGAAGCCGCTGCTGCGGATTACATCGCGGAAATGCGGCAGGTGCAGCCGCATGGTCCCTATCATCTGGGCGGTTTTTCAGGGGGGGGGATTACAGCCTACGAAATTGCGCAACAACTCAAGGCGCAAGGCGAAGAGATTGCAGCACTTGTCTTGCTGGACACGCCCTTGCCCGTGCGTCTTGGCGCGACGCGGGGCGACAAAATTCGCATGAAGCTTCAAGACCTCCAGCGGCGCGGTCCGGCCTATCTGGTCGATTGGGTCAAGGCCCGCATCGCTTGGGAGATAGAGAAACGCAAAGACCGTGTCGAAGATGCCGACCGGGGTCAGCAGTTCCACAACCTCGCTATCCAGGATGCGTTCATGGAAAGCGTCGGGGTCTACGAGGTCAAGCCTTGGGACGGGACGCTGGCGTTGTTCAGGCCGCCATTGGTGGCAAAGTGGCAAGTCGGTGATCGTCTGATCAGCGAGGAACGCTTATATCTCTATCCGGATAACGACTGGACACGATTTGTGCCGCAGATCGAGGTTTTTGAAGTACCCGGAGATCATGACAGCATGGTGCTGGAGCCCAACGTGCGAGTGCTTGCCGCACGTATCCGCCGTTATCTAGAGCGCCCGCGCGATCAGGTTCGTCCTGCCGCATACAAGGAAGCCGCAGAATAGATGTCTGATCCAAAAATCCTGACGATCGTGCTGAATTACAAGACCGCCGAGATGACGATCAAGGCCGCCACGGCTGCGCGTCACGCAATGCATGGCCTGCCTGGTGAAATAGTCATTGTTGATAATGATAGTCAGGACGGTTCATTCCAGACAATCAGTGCGCATGTCATGGCAGAGGGCTGGCAGGACACCCGCGTTATCCAGTCCGGTCGCAACGGTGGCTATGGTGCTGGCAATAATGTGGGGATTCGGGCGGGGCTGTCAGACGGCGGTAGGCCGGATTACGTTTACATCCTGAACTCTGACGCGTTCCCCAAGCCGCAAGCGGTCCGTGTGCTTTATGATCATCTCAATACCACCCCTGAAACCGGTTTTGCCGGCAGCTATATCGAGGGCGAGGATGCGGTGCAGCACATCACGACCTTCCGGTTCCCATCAATCTGGAGTGAATTTGAAGGGGCCATTCATTTTGGACCGGTCAGCAAACTACTTGCAAACCATCGTGTCCCGAACCCGTTGAACCGGACATCGCCCGTGGATTGGCTCGCGGGTGCCTCTGTCATGATGCGGCAGGATGTCTTGGACAAGATCGGCTTGTTCGATGAAACCTTTTTTCTTTACTTCGAAGAAACAGACCTGTGCCTGCGGGCACAAAAGGCAGGGCATCGGGTGATGTTTCTTGCCGATAGCGTTGTGACCCATTTGGGGTCTGTGTCCACAGGTATGAAAGAATGGAAACGTGTTCCGGACTACTGGTTTGATTCACGCTGGCATTATTTCACAAAAAACCACGGACGGGCCTATGCTGCCGCAGCAACGGTGCTGCACCTGATCGGTGGCGGGCTCCACTGGCTCCGCTGCAAGGCCACAGGCAAGACGCACACAGGGGCGCCATTTTTCTTGCGTACACTTGCCCGTCATGACGCACGCGCCCTCTTTAAATCCCGGCAGGAGCGGTCGCTGGCACCTCTCCCGCAGATCGGAGAATAGTCCCATGTCCCCATTCCGCGCCGTTGTGATCGGCAATGAATCACTTGCCATTCAATGCGCCGAAATGCTGCGCGAAGCAGGGCATACCATCGCCGGAGTTGTGACCCGCAATCGGGATGTTGCAGCTTGGGCCAAGGGGGCGGGGCTTGATGTCTTTGCCGCAAATGCGGATCTGGCGGCTGACCTTGCTGATGTCAGCTTTGACTGGCTGCTTTCAATTGCGAACCTTGATCTTATCCCTGCATCGGTTCTGGCTTTGCCTGCGCGGGGCGCAGTGAACTTTCATGACGGTCCGCTGCCGCGCTACGCAGGTCTGAATGCCCCTGTCTGGGCGCTTCTGAACGGCGAGTCCGAATATGGCATCAGCTGGCATATGATTGCTGATGGCGTGGATCAGGGCGGGCTCTTGGCGCAAAGCTTTTTTGATCTGGCACCCGATGAAACAGTGCTGACGCTGAACACAAAATGCTATGCCGCAGCCATCGACAGCTTTGCCACTGTGATTGAGAAACTTGCATTGGACGCGCATGTCGTCACACCGCAGGACCTTTCCAAGCGCAGCTATTTTGGCAAGAACGACCGACCCGCCGGTGCAGGCCGATTGGATTTTACTCAGACCGCCCGCAAGATCACAACGCTGGTGCGCGCGCTGGACCATGGCAGCTATTGGAACCCTCTGA
>CAYGMX010000162.1:0-6513 GCA_964351055.1 uncultured Loktanella sp.
CCCCAGAAGGGTCCCGAGGAATGCAATGGCCAGCGTTTCGCCCAGACCATTCAAGATCTCTGAAAAGTCTTCCCAGTTATCCCAGACGTGGGGCGGAAACATGAAAGACAGGACCCTGCCCAAGCGCCCCAACCCTTCCCAGATGCGGGCCGGTGTGATGTTGAAGTCATAAAGGCACCAGCAGAACAGGCCGATAAAGAAAGCCCAAAGCGCATAGCGGCGAAGCCGAATTGGCAAAGGTGCCCGAAAGGCCAGTGGCACGCGGGCCCGGGCCGCATCGATTTCGGTTTGGTTCAGTTTCATAGCGAGCGGTCCTCCATACCGATCACGCGATGGCGCAGTTTTTCGGACCCGTAATCGATGATCATCACAGTGACAAAAATGATGATGAACAGCGCCGACAGATCGGTGTATTCCTGAAAGCTCATCGCGGTGCGGAATTCCTGACCCAGACCACCTGCACCCACATAGCCAATAATCGACGAGGCGCGCACATTGATCTCGAAGCGCAAGAGCGTGTAGCTGATGATGTTCGGCAAGACCTGCGGAACAGCGCCATAGCGGATCTGGTCGAACCAAGTACCCCCTGCCGCTTTCACACCCTCCAGCGGCCGCATGTCGATGTTTTCGTTCACCTCGGAGTAAAGCTTGCCCAGCGCACCGGTTGCATGCAGCCCGATCGCCAGGACACCCGCCAAAGGCCCGACAGAGAAACAAAAGACAAAGATCAGGGCCCAGACCAGTTCAGGCACAGTGCGCGCGATTTCGAGATAGCGGCGCGTGATCCACAGCACCCATTTGTTCGGTGCAAGGTTGCGTGATGCTGGAAAAGACAGGACAAAGCCGCCGATGACCCCCAGAACCGTTGCCATAAATGCGATCAGGATGGTCTCGAACAACAGGTCAAGCCAGATCCTCCAGCGCCAGAACCAGCTGGCAAAGTCCGACCCAAGGCTTTCCCAGCGCAAGACAGGAAGGGTTTGTTCAATGTATTCGCCCAAACGCGGAATACCTGCGGCGATGATCCAGCGCCATTCGCGCGATCCATCCGGCATGGTCACCTGCGTCACCTTGAAGAAATCGCCGATCCAGCTGGTGAGGGCGAAGACAATCAGGAACAACACAGTGCCAAGGGCCCATGCGATCCGCATCCGGCGCCGGCGATTGGCAAAATCGGTTTCGAATTGCGAAATCACCTGTCGGCTCTCGGTCAAGGCTGCATTTTGTGGATCGGCGGTCGCAGTCATTTCCATCCCTCGGCGCTGGCAAAGTGGTAACTGCCCATGGCGCGCGGGGCGCCATAGGCAAGGGGCGGGGGCAAACCCCTGCCCTGTTGGTCAGTGGCCTAGCTGCCGGAACGGCGCTCTTGCTTGATCCATTCGCGCATATCGACGACCCATTGATAGCGGCTGTGATCAACACGCACGAAACCGTCATCCGGATTAGGGTTGTCGGCAGTCCAAGAAGAATAGAGCCGATAGCCTTCGGGATCGGCTGTAGGGAAACTTTCAATCGCCGCAGTTACATCTTCAATCAAGGCTTCGGGCAGGTTCTTGCGGAATGTCCATGGACCAGAAGTGATTTCGGGGCTCTCCCAAATCTTGCAGACGAGGCCTTCATCAATCATGCCCTTGGCTTCCATCCGCTGATAAATGCCATCGGTGTCGTTGTCCTGATAGGTTGCAGCGGCATCGAAGGTCCCGTTGACAACACCGGTAACGCCAGCCTCATGGCTGCCGGAAAACGTGACCGTGCCAAAAAAGTCTTCAGGCTTGAACCCTTCGCTGGTCACCATGTTGTAGTAGGGGACAGCATAGCCAGAGGTGCTGTCCGGATCGGCAAAGGCGAAGACTTTGCCTGCGGCGTCTTCAAGGCTGTTGATGCCGCTATCGCAGCGCGACACGACGATCGAATAATAGCCGGTATCGCCGTTCAGTGCCTTTCCAGTCAGTGTCGGGACAACGCCACCGTCAGTGGCGGTATAGGCTGCCGCATAGGCAGAAGAGCCAAGACGCGCGATTTCGATCTGGTCTGCGGCAATCGCCTGAATCACGCCGTCATAATTGCCCGCTGTGAAGATTTCGACTTCAACGCCAAGCGCTTCTTGGAGAAAGACGCGCAGCGGTTCGTTGCGCATGATCCGGTCTTGTTCATTCTCGCCTGACAGGATCCCGAATTTCAGAACCTGATAGTCATCCTGCCATCCTTGGGCAAAAGCAGAGGTCGCGGCCAGCATGGCCACAGCGGTAGTAGTAAAGACTTTCATGGTGCATCCCCATTGGTTGAATTGGTGGTTCGGAGTTGGTCAAGCGCGGACGACAGACCGTGCTTGGGTTGACGTGACAGCCTCGTTAAACTCAGCGAGACCCTTGAGACCGTAGATGTCACGCACGACATCGTCGGTCAGTTGGCGGGCGGTGCCATCGAAAAAGACACGCCCCGACCGCATCGCGATAATGCGGTCGCAATAGGCACGGGCGGTATCCAGCGTATGAAGATTGACCATCACGGTCAGCCCGTCTTGGGTGTTGATCTGCTTTAGTCCGTCCATCACCAGTGTTGCGTTGGCCGGGTCCAGCGACGCGATCGGTTCATCCGCCAGCATGATTTTCGGCTCTTGCACCAGTGCCTTTGCAATGGCGACCCGCTGTTGCTGGCCGCCCGAAAGCGTCCCTGCGCGTTGCAAGGCCTGCGGCACCAGATCAAGCCGGTCCAAGGCCTGAATGGCCATGGCGCGTTCCTCATCGGTAAAGCGCATTGCCATCGAAGACAGGAACCCGTGTTCGGCCAGACGCCCGATGAGCACGTTGGTAATGACATCCAGACGATCCACGAGGTTGAACTGCTGAAAAATCATGGCGCAATCCCTGCGCCATGCCCGCAAGGGCTTACCTTTCAGCGCCGTAATTTCAGACCCCTGAAATGAAATCGACCCCGCAGAGGGGTCGATAAGACGGTTGATCAACCGCAGAAGTGTAGATTTGCCAGCGCCAGAGCGTCCGATGACGCCTACGAATTGTCCCGGCTCTATCGACAGCGACACATTGTCGACGGCGGTGGTTTCTCCGAACTGGCGGGTGACGCCGGACAGGATAAGATTATCGGTCATTCAGACCCCCAATACACGGATGATTCTATTCATCCGAATGAATATTGAAGGGACGATACCGCCGCTCTGTGGCAGTTAATTAAACAGTCTGTAACATCTCTTTGACAGTTTCGGCTGACCGCGCAGCGGGCACTTCAAGTGTGCCGTTAGCATAGATCGTGCGACCCTCGCGCATGGTCACAGCCACGCGGCCCGCGTTGTCGACCACCACTAAATCCGCCCGTTTCCCCGGCGCGATTTCACCACGATCGGTCAATCCAAGCGCCTTTGCCGGGTTGCAGGTTGCCAGCCGTGCGGCACCTTGCAAGCCCGCCGGATCCTGTTCAGCCAGTGACCGAATGGCAGGCAGGATCGCCGCCGGATGATAATCTGCGGCAAGGATCGAAAGCAGGCCTGCGGCATGGGCCTCGCGGGCGGACAGGTTGCCCGAATAACTTTGGCCACGCATGGCGTTTGGCGCACCCATCGCTGTCATGATCCCACGTTCGATCGCGACTTCTGCGGCGGCGAATGTAACCGGAAACTCTGCAATAACAGACCCGAGGTCCGCCATCAGATTGGCCTTGGCGACGGTATCATCATCGTGGCTGGCCAAGGCGACACCATGGTCACGGCACATACGTGCAACCGTTGTCATATTGGCCAGCAAGACCTCTTGCGGGCGGGACCGTTCCGCGATGGAGGTTGCAACCATCTGGCGCGCCTTCGTTTCGGATACACCGAATTGCGCCGCTTTGTTCTTTATATGAATTTCCAGATTGCGGTACTGGCCCTGCCCCGGCGTGTGATCCATCAGGGACACCAGATCCACATGCCCGGCGTCAAGCAGGTCGCCCAGTACGCCGATGGCATTGTCAAAGGTAATGTCGAAACGGGCATGAATGCGGTGGTCGACGCGGGCCCTTCCCCTTGCGGCATGGATCTGTTGGATGACGTGGCTGGTGTGGTCAAAAGACCGGCGCTCGCCGTCACGGACACCGCGAGAAAAGGACACAGCTGCATAGGCCGTTGTCACACCGCATGCAGCAAGCCGCGCATCAAGGGCGTTCAACGCCACCTCCATAGGGAAATCGACACGCGCACGCGGTTCGAGTTCCTGTTCGATCATGTCGCCATGCATGTCGATAAACCCCGCAAACAGCGTGTGACCGCGCGCACTCACACCCGTCTTTACAGGGGTTTCCGAAATTTCGGCGATGACACCGTTTTCAATTGCGATAGCCCCATGGGGGACTACACGATCAGGCAAAACGATCGACACATCAGACAGCCACATCTTCGCGCTCCTCTTCAGGACCTGCGACAGGGGTCAGGTCGATCTCGCGATCAATCAGCTGCGCGACATCTCCGGGATGGTGAAAAACACCGATCATCGCGGTCCCTTTCTGCTTGAGTTCGGCCAGTCGTCCGATCAGCGCCGCACGCGCCGAAACATCAAGCGAGGCGGTCGGCTCGTCCAGCAGCAGCAACCGCTGCGGCAATATCAGCGCACGGGCAAGGTTTACCTTTTGTTGTTCTCCGCCGGAAAAGGTTGTGGGGTAAGCGGCCCACAATGCCGGTTTGACACCAAAGGCCGCAAGCCAGTGCCGCGCCTGATCCAGTGCATCGGCTTCGGGCAAACCGGACAGGCGCAGGGGTTCGGCAACAAGAGCCTCGGCGCTGACGCGCGGGCGGGCAGTCAGAAACTGGGTGACAAACCCGATCTCAGTCTTACGCAAGAAACTGACATCCACATCGGCTGCGCGGGCAAGGTCGATGACACCATGGGACGAGTGGAACAGGATTTCACCGCCACCTGGCAGATACGACCGGTAGACTCTCCGCAACAGCGTAGATTTGCCTGCCCCGTTCCGCCCCTTGAGCAGTAGGAACTCACCTGCGCGCAACTCTAGGGAAATGTCGGCAAACGCCGCCAACCGCGTGCCCAGATGGTGCATGTTGAATCCCTTGGCGAGATGGCGAACGTCAAGAACAAGTGTCATAGTTTTGCATGTACCAATTGTTGCGTGTAGCTGTGTTGCGGATCCTGAAAAACCTGATCAGCCAGCCCCTGTTCGACCACGCGACCGCGCCGCATGACCATGACACGGTCAGACAGCGTGCGGATGACCCCAAGGTCATGACTGACAATGACCATCGTGATCCGCCGCTCTTGTTGCAGCCGCTTGAGCGTGTCCAGCACCAAGGCCTGCACACTGACATCCAGACCGGTCGTTGGCTCGTCCAGCAGCAAGAGTGCCGGTTCCAGCGCGATCGCCTTTGCCAGTTGCACACGCTGTTGCATACCCCCTGACAATTCGATCGGTGGCGCATCCATCCGGTCCAGCGGAAATTCTGACGCGTCCAGCGCGCCGCGGGCCTTTTCGCGCAACACATTGAATCGGCGTTCACCCGCGACAAGCAAGCGTTCTGCAACATTCCCCGAAGAGGAGTGTTTCATCAGCAGGCCCAGATGCGGGTTCTGGTAGACGATACCTATCCGTGTGGCGCAAAGCATCCGGCGCGCATAGCGATCCAGATCAAACAGATTGCCCTGCACATCCGGCAGATCCAGCGAATAGCTGCCCTGATCCGGCACGTCCTCCAGATTGAGGCAGCGCAGAAAGGTTGATTTGCCCGATCCGCTTTCGCCAACGATCCCCAGAACCTCGCCTGGATAGACCGTTGCAGAGACATCGCAAAGCGCGTGCACATCGCCAAAGGACTTGGATACGTTGCGCGCGGTCAAAAGCGGTTTTGTTTCGACAAGGCGGGGGGCGTCCAACGTGATCGTCATTGTGACATGCTCCCGTCCTTGTACCACGTTTCGCCGATGGTGGGCGCGTCCCCGTCATTGCGGTGAATGGTCTTGACCCCCAGTTCGCTGTCTGAAACCTCGAACTGGGATGTGCCGTCGTCTTGCGGAATTTCGTTCATAAAGAACCCCTTTGCGCCCGAACGGGAACAGGTCAGGCCGCCATGATCCTCCACACGGTAGGGAATATCATCAAAGACCAGCGGCGCCACACGGGTGTAAGGCGGAACCGCGTGCAGGCGTTTTTCACGACCGGCGGAAAGGATGGTCAAATGCGCGGCCATATCCATTTTGGGCACGTCCCAACGCGGGATCGGTGACGGCGTCATGACAAAGCGCCCGTTGACAAGGCTGGGATAGCTTGCCCCCTGCATCACGCGCCCCGAACGGACAATCTGTTCATAAAGCTGCAACCACATGCGCCCGTAATCGGCATCGGCATGCATTTGTCGCGCGATCGACATATTGGGTTGCACAGGGCGTAGGGGTTCGGGGTTGGGCACCTGCAGCACAAGAATCTGGTCCTCGCGCAGCCTTTCCTCGGGGATCCGGTGGCGTGACTGGATCAGGTCGGGGGCGAGTGTATCCAGTGTTGTCGGCGCACCCGATA
>CAYGMX010000163.1:0-6483 GCA_964351055.1 uncultured Loktanella sp.
ACCTTGTTGCGGCAGTCATGGAAGCAGAGCAAGCCCCAGACGTGCTACAATGGCGGATTTCCGGCAAGCAGGCGCAATCCGACTTGCTGGCCCGCTCTGTTTTCAACAGCGACGCCGATGACGCCGCATGGGCGCGTGCGATGGCATTGGACTTTGAACAAGGCTGCACCGGCCTGTTGCTCAGCTAAACTGCTGCTTGAGCAAAAAATTGCTGATTCAATCCTTGATAAATGCGGGCTTGTCAAAATACGGCCCGTTTTCTACCCATGATGCGGGGACAATAAAAACCAGACCGGAGCCTATCATGAAGATGAAGATCGGGGCAGACCTACCTGCAGACTACGTGACCAGCCATGAAGACCTTGCAGAATCTGTGGCAACTTTGATGGCGCAGGCGCTTTTGCCGCTTTTTGCAGAAAATATGCCCGAGGAGATCGCCAAAGCCAATGTCGAAGGGATTATCACCGAATTGGCTTACGTCTTTGATGAAGGCGAAATTGAAATCGGCGGGAAAACCTTCCGACCACGGCTGGCATTCATCGATGAAAACGGTGCCATTATACCCGGTGTCGCGGAACTGGTGACCTTGCACAAACTTGTGGAAGATCCATTCGAGGTCGCACCTGAGGCTCGCATTTCCTTCGAGGTCCCGAAATTCGACGAAGAGGAATGAACTGATGCAATGTGAGGCAGTCGCGGGGCGCATAGCGCCCCGCGCTGATTGGTCTTAGGCACGTGCTGCTTTGGTGGCGTTCGCCCACCACACGATATCGTCCAGCGTTGCCGTCACAGAGGCCGCAAGATTGCCAGCGATGGTTTCAATTTCCGCATTGGCACCCAGTGGATGCACTGCAAAAAAATCACCGCCGCCAATGTGAACGGCATTACGGGTTGGCACCATCTGCAATTCAACGGCGATTGTGCGCAGATGCTCCAATGCGCGGGTGCCGCCAACGGCACCATAGGCAATGGCCGACATCGGCTTGCGGTTCCATTGAGTATACGCCTGATCAAGTGCGTTCTTGAGCGCACCCGTGATCGACCGGTTGTATTCGGCAACGACAAAAATATAGCCGTCGAATTCACCGATCTTTTCCTGCCACTTCACGGCACGTGAGTCGCTCGATGGCATCCAGAGGTTGCTGGCCGCCTCGTCAAAAAGCGGCAGGTCAAAGTCACGCAGATCGACAAGTTCGATCTCCATGTCGTCGCGTGCTTTTGCTTGCGCCAGCATCCATGCTGCGGGTTTGTCGGCAAAACGGGTTTGCCGTGTGGAGCCGATAATTAGTGCAATTTTTGGTTTGGTCGTCATGGCTGTCTCCGCCTTGCGTATCATTCGATGTCTGCGATCTAGGTGGGAAACCGCCCGCGGATAAGTCGCACCACGGCGCAGTCTATGTGCAAAAATAGCAGAGATGCACTGCCCCCCTTGCTCCGGCTGCCATCCAGTGCTTTATCGTTGCTATGCAAAAACCATCCGACAACCCTGCTGACCCGTTCAAGAAAGCGCTTGCCGAAGCCACCAAGGTGATGGCGGACGATCATGATTTGTCGATCACCTACTCGGTCGATCCGGCAGGTCAGACAGCAGACACGATCCGCTTGCCACAGGTGTCGCGCCGGATGACGCGCGATGAGGTACTGCTGGCCCGTGGCACCGCTGATGCCTTTGCCTTGCGTCACAAGTTCCACGACCCCAAGGTCGCTGCCCGCTATATGCCCCAAGGGCAGATGGCGCAGGATCTTTATGAAGCCATGGAAACAGCGCGGATCGAAGCCGTGGGCGCGCAGTATATGCCGGGAACGGCTGGCAATATTGATGCCAAGATCGGAAACGAAGCGCAGCGCAAGGGCTATGACCAGATCACCCAAGCCTCGGACGCGCCACTGGCGGTGGCAGCGGGCTATCTGATCCGCCACCTTGCTACCGGACGCGCCTTGCCCAAAGGGGCCGATAATGTGATGGAGCTATGGCGCGGCTTTATCGAGGACCATTGCGGCGGCACCTTGGAAAACCTGTCAGATACGCTGGCTGACCAGAAGGCTTTTGCCAAATTCGCCCGCCAGCTGATCAGTGACATGGGATACGGCGACCAGTTGGGCGATGACCCCGACACCCTTGATGATGATCTGGATGATGACGCCGAACAGGGGCAGGACGACGATCAGGACGAACCCGATAGCACCGGCGAAGACGACAGCGAGGGTGACGAGGCCGAAGGCACGCCCGAGCAAAGCCAAGAAGACAGCCAGGACGCAAGCCAGGCCCAAGTGAGCATGGACGATCAGGCTGACGCTGAATTGGGCGAGGAGGCTGAAATGCCCGAGGGCGAGGCGCCCATAGAGCCACCGGCACCGCAGCCGGTGTCGGACGCAGACCCTGATTACAAAGTTTACACTGTCGCGTTCGACGAAGAGATCGGTGCCGAAGATCTGGCCGAACCGGTGGAACTGGAACGCCTGCGCGCCTACCTTGACCAACAGCTTGAACCGCTCAAGGGCGCAGTAAGCCGGTTGGCTAACAAACTGCAGCGCCGTTTGCAGGCGCAACAGAACCGGTCTTGGGAGTTTGACCGCGAAGAAGGCATTCTTGATGCGGGCCGTCTGGCACGTGTGGTTGCATCCCCCACAACGCCTTTGTCTTTCAAGGTCGAGAAAGACACAGATTTCCGCGACACTGTTGTGACACTGCTTTTGGACAACTCCGGCTCGATGCGGGGCCGCCCGATTTCCATCGCAGCGATTTGCGCGGATGTCATGGCGCGCACGCTGGAACGCTGCGACGTCAAGGTCGAGATATTGGGCTTTACCACAAAAGCATGGAAAGGCGGGCAATCCCGCGAGAAATGGCTGGCCGAAGGGCGCAGCCCGACACCGGGCCGCCTGAATGATCTGCGCCATATCGTGTACAAGTCCGCCGATGCCCCTTGGCGGCGGACCCGTCCCAACCTTGGGCTGATGATGAAAGAGGGCCTGCTGAAGGAAAACATCGACGGTGAAGCGCTGGAATGGGCGCACCGGCGTCTGGTGGGCCGCCACGAGCAACGCAAAGTGCTGATGGTGATCTCGGACGGCGCGCCGGTGGACGATTCAACTTTGTCCGTCAACCCCGCGAATTATCTGGAGAAACACCTGCGCGACGTCATTGCGATGGTCGAAAAACGCAAAGCCGTTGAACTGGTCGCCATCGGGATCGGCCATGACGTGACCCGCTACTATCAGCGCGCGGTCACGATCACCGATGTGGAACAGCTTGCCGGTGCCATGACCGAACAACTGGCCAGCCTGTTTGACAGCGATCCGCGCAAGCGCGCCCGTGTGCTGGGGATGCGCAAGGTCAGCTAGCACGTAACACAAGGGTTTCTTCGCCCATAGCAACAGGTTTGGGTTTCACTTATGTTTCAAACGTTTGAAGCGCAGTCTTCACCCGAACAGGGGCCGCCCCGACTGGCTGCACTGCGTGCTGTCATGGCCGCGCGCGGCTTCGACGCCTTTATTGTCCCCCGCGCCGATGCCCATCAGGGCGAATACGTGGCCCCGCGCGATGCGCGTCTAGAATGGCTGACGGGGTTCTCTGGCTCTGCGGGGTTTTGTGCGGTGCTGCATGACAGGGCCGGTATTTTCATCGACGGCCGCTACCGTGTGCAGGTGCGTGCGCAGGTCGCGGACGTCTATACGCCGGTTCATTGGCCGGAAACGCAGTTGGATGAATGGGTGTCTGCGCATCTGCCGCAAGGCGCGGTCATCGCCTATGATCCGTGGCTGCATACGGTCGACGAAATCGCGGGTCTGCGCAAGAAACTGCGCCACTACTCCTTTGCCCCAACCGACAACCTTGTCGATGCCATCTGGGAAGATCAGCCTCCGGCCCCGACCGCCCCGTTCACGGCCCATGCGCTTGAACATGCAGGCCGGACCCATGACGACAAGCGCGCATCACTGGCAGCAGAGATGGACGAAGACACCGCCGTTCTGACCTTGCCGGACAGCATTGCATGGCTCTTGAACATCCGTGGCGCGGATATTCCGCGCAATCCGGTGCCGCAGGCCTTTGCGCTGCTGCACAAATCCGGACAGGTTGATCTGTTTGCGGGCGCAGGCAAAGCCGATGCAATCCGCGACCACCTTGGGCCTGACGTGTCGGTCCATCTGTTCGAAGGGTTTGTCGATGCCCTGAAGGGCCTGCAAGGGTCGGTCATGGTTGATCCTAAGACCTGCCCTGATCTGGTGGCCCAGACGCTTGCAGAGGCAGGCGTCGCGGTTGTGAAAGGCAAAGACCCCTGCATCCTGCTCAAGGCCCGCAAGAACCCGACCGAGATCGCCGGTGCCAAGGCGGCGCAGGCCCGTGATGCGATTGCGATGGTCCGGTTTCTGGCGTGGCTCGATCATACCGCACCACAGGGTGGCTTGACTGAAATCGATGTCGTGAAGGCGCTTGAAGGGTTCCGGATGCAAACCAACGCCTTGCGCGACATCAGCTTTGAAACGATCTGCGGCGCCGGTCCCAACGGGGCCATTGTGCATTATCGGGTCAGCGAACAAACCAACCGGCCCGTAGGCGCCGGAGAATTGTTGCTGGTCGACAGCGGCGGGCAATATGTGGATGGCACAACCGACATTACCCGCACGATCGCGATCGGGGACCCGACCGACCTTTACCGCACACAATACACCCGCGTGCTGCAAGGCATGATCCGTATCAGCCGCATCCGCTTTCCCAAAGGGGTTGGCGGGCAGCATATCGATGTTCTGGCCCGCGCATCACTCTGGATGGCGGGGCAGGACTATGATCATGGAACCGGTCATGGCGTCGGCAGCTACCTGTCCGTGCATGAAGGACCGCAAGGCATTTCGCGCCGCTCTGAAGTGGCGCTGGAAGAAGGGATGATCCTGTCCAACGAGCCGGGCTATTATCGCGAAGGCGCATTCGGTATCCGCATTGAAAACCTTATTGTCGTGACCAAAGCCCCCATGCTCGAGGGCGGCGATCCGCGGGACATGTTGAGCTTTGAAACACTGACCCATGTGCCGTTTGACAGGCGGCTGATTGATACCTCCCTGCTGTCAGGTGCAGAACGGGACTGGATTGATCGCTATCATGCCGCTACGTTGTCGCTTCTGGAACCGCGCCTGGATCCAGCAACCCGTGAATGGCTGATACAGGCCTGCGCCCCGCTTTGAGTTTCCAGTAAACCAAAGCGATCCGCAGTTGCCCTGCCGCGGCAAACGCAAGAAACCAGAAGGAACACACCATGGCAGACCACATTAAGATACGTCCAGCAACGGGCACTTGGGTTGTGCGCGCCGCCGGTGCTGTCTTGGGCGAAAGCACCAATGCGCTCGAACTGGTGGAAGGTGACTACACGCCTGTGATCTATTTCCCACGCGCCGACCTCGCGATGGCCTTTTTCGAGCCGACAGAGCTTGTGACCACGTGCCCCTACAAAGGGCAGGCAAGCTATTACACCATCGTGGCAAAGAGCGGGCCAATCGCAAATGCGGCATGGTCTTACGAGAGCCCGAATGATGATGTGGCCGCACTCAAGGACCATCTTGCATTTTACACAAACAAGGTCGCGGTCGAGCAGGTCTAGGAGTGTTCCTCGGCCGCCGTTTCTGACAAGGCCCTGTTCATCGCGCGCAGCGCATCCACCTGAAACAAGGCACCCCAGAGTGCGGGCGGCGTGTCTTCGCCGCCCAAAGTGACGACGGGGATGAAGGGCGGGCTTGCACGGTCAAAGATCGGCATGGCCTGTTCCAGTGTCGCATTGCCATCCAGATAGACCCCCTCGCGGACCAATGCCCAGCAAGCCTCTTCGCTGGCGGCACTTGTCGCCTCCATATCGCGCATGATGCTGGAGACCTTGAAAGTTGCCAGCAGATAGGCCTGTGGTCCCGCCGCAAGATGCACATTCCGCCGTTCCAATTGGGTAAGAAAGAACGAACGGTCCACCAGACGCGACGACAGCGCGGACGACAGCGAAACCGCAACCATCACGGCCAGTCCGGTCTGCCAGTCGCCGGTCAGTTCAAAAACGATCAAAGTCGTGGAAATGGGCGCACCCAGCACCGCGGCAGCCACCGCCCCCATTCCGGCCAGCGCATAAAGCGTGCCCTCGCCCGAAACTGTCGGGAAAATCGCGGTTGCAATCGTGCCAAAGGCCAGTCCGGTCAGCGCACCGACCATCAATGAGGGCGAAAATACACCCCCCCCCATACGACCGCCCATTGTGACAGCGACAGCGATTACCTTGAGGATGACGAAAACGATAGCCTCATGCAAAAGCAACTCTCCGGTCAGGGCCGCTGATGTGGTCTCGTACCCAACCCCGATGATATGGGGCCACCAGATGGCCAAAAGCCCCAGCACAGCGCCCGCCACAGCAGGACGCAAAAAGCGCGGCATCCCTGTCTCGGATTGCACATAGGTGCCAAAATCATCGGCCCAAAAATAGCCTTCATTAACACCACGGCGACCAGACC
>CAYGMX010000164.1:0-6475 GCA_964351055.1 uncultured Loktanella sp.
CTGGCTTAGGAATAATGAGCAAGGGAACGGAAAGCGATACTGCGGCGCAATGAAGTTGTTTGGCTCGCCAGATGAAATCGATGGTATAGGCCAGTCTTGGCTGACCGAGATTCGACAATATTGGAGGTTTGTGAAATGTCGCCGCAAAGCTGTGGTTTGGCAGTCAAACACTGAGGCAATCGAACATGATACGCAGCTCATGCGCGAGCTACTAAGGTTTGGCGACGAAACTGTTGCTTCGGCCTACGTGGCTGGGCGACATTGGATCGTACGACAACGTGACTTCTATGGCTGGCCCGACCCTCCGCGCTTTGTCTTTTTTGCTATTGAAGGCGACCAAATTTGGGCGGCGGCGGATTTCCACGACTGGCCCGCAAAATGGGAACGCAGCAGCCCCAAAGAATGATCATACGCTAGGTCGGGTGATGCATTGTCTCAAAGCGTTTCTTGACCGAAGGCCCGATCAATCTGTTCAATTACATCAATGGACTTCGAAACTGCGATAATGCCGCACCCATCCGTCATCGGAGCGAGAAGCGCAAGCAACTCTGGCAGGTCAGGAAGCGGAGCATTTGCCCGCATCGCGCCCAACAAGAATAGCCTTTCCTCTTGTGATGGCACAGATGATCGAGGCATCAGTAATAGCATCTGGCTACCAAGACTCCAATTGCCATACGAAAAGAACATGTCCGGCGCTGCATCCGGCAACCGTGTTGAAATCAGTGGTGGAAGCCGAAATCTGGAAAAGACTGGCAATCCCAAAACGGCTGGGAATCGGTCAAATTCACCGACCCGTTCGATGTACTTCCCGACGAGATGCTTGGGGCTGTCCGCCAAGAAACTGACGCGGCCAAGACGCAGGAGGGCTTTTGCACATGCAATGCACTCTTCGTCTGTCGGCCGTCCAGCGACATCATCAATTGGCAAATCACCATTGTATGTTTCCCATGTCCATCCGGCAATGTGGCTCTCACTCCCAAGTGGGAGGCGAGCAATTTGGATGAGTGGGTGAGAGGATTGACATCGCTCAAACCTTACGTGAGCCAACGTCCTATTCTCACCACGTCAATTGCTGGTCGGCGGAACAGCTGCCAGCCCGCTGGGTCTTGTTGGTGGTGGAGTTGCCGGATCACCAGGGTCTCTCTGTGGTGGGTCATCTGGATCGTCACCGCCACGCGGATCAGGCTCATCGGTGTCATCAGGACAAACAAAAACACCATCGACTGACACAGAACCCTCAATACAATCACTTGGGTTGCATGGATTGTCTGCGCCCTCAACCGGTGAGTACGTGCGACCATCTGGTGCCACACATTGCGCGATCTCTCCAAATTTGTTGAACACCGGTTCGGGCAAAATGGGTTCCGGGGTAAACGTGCGCGTGGTGCTACAAGCAGCCACCAGCAAGATCGGGGCGAGGAGAACGGGCAGGGTAGGAGCTTGGATCATGGTCTTGGTTTACTTCAGTCTGTTTGCCAAATTCTTTGTCAGTCTTGTTTTGAGTCCGGCGATTGGTAGAGTGGTGAGCTAAATCAGCGTGTTGCCGATGCCTATTAGAGGAGCCGCTGTGATTTTTTGGAAGCCGAACATTTGCATCAGGCGCATGCGAATATGCATGGAGCCCGGAGTGCAGCAGCCGTGGATTCTGCCCATTATAAGTTAGCAGTTAGATGGATTGAGCAGCCCTATGCATCGGCGCATCAGCGGCGTGCAGAACCACCGCTTCCGGAGGTCGAGACACGCGGTAGACTGTTCTCGACCGCATGAACTGCGGCAATCGAGCGATGTACTTTGACAGTCACCATTTCAAACGCAGAGGTATTGGATGAGACGTAAACTTCACGGCTTTGCGTTGGCATTGGGTCTGCTGTCCCCCGTGTCCGCAGCTGCGACACCAGACGACGTGTTAGACGTCTATGACGAGGTTTTTGGTATCAGCCCAACGCATGTCTTCTTCATGCGCACCGTCGTCGATAACTTGGGTATCCGTTTTGCAGACCATACCTTCAGGGTTTTGGTTGCTACTGACCTCGTAACTGGCGAAGAGATTTTGTGGCCGACGTATCGCAGCACAATTCTTCCGGACTTTTCGGAAGACAGAGATGGTACCACATCCACATTGACGGTCATTCCACAACCGGACGCACGCAACCCTTATGACGTTTTGGCTGAGTTCGGTGGCAATGCCGTGCCAGTCGCCTTCAGTTGGCAGGACATTGTGTTCTACGAGAGCGGTCTTCCAAAGATTGAAGCCGCGGTTCGAGAGGACACTATAACAATTACCAAGGATGGTTCGGTCACACACGAAGCTCCGACCGCCGTTGTGTTTGAAGGAATGGCGGCTTCACTATCAGCGCTTGCAAATTCTGTCGGGGCATACCCGCGATTAGAGCCACAGGTGACACCTGCAATCTTGCTAAACAATCGTGACTTTCATCATGATTACTGTCGCGCGTCAGCACCTCGGCACCTCTACACCATTGAATGGTCGGACGGCGTTCAGGTCTTGCGCATAAGTTGCGAAACTGATGCGCATATCACGTCGCTTTTCGTCGTCATGCCGCCTATTGCCGACTGAACTAGCCAAGTAGAGTGGCGCGCTAACCTATATCGGGGATAGGTCCGCTTCTTCTAGCCATCTTTGGACACGCCGTCGATTCACACCAAAATCATAGGTTCCGTACTGCGCAACCGAACGAATGACCAAGTGTGAAGGATCGCCGCGCAAAATATACATCCTGGTATGGTCGGGAAAACCCCAGACGCGTGAACGGCTAATATAGATCATACCCAGTTCGTCGAGGTCATCGACGAATACTTCGGTTCTTGGTGTCGCCAGCACGATGTCGTGTAATCGCAAGAACACGGCCTCTTCCGCCCCTTCAATCGTGCGAACAACCTCAAATCCGGTATCAAATGCGTAGTCTCCGGGATCCCTTGGATAAGGCGATTGAGTGGCATCATCCAGATAGTTAGGAGACAGACGAACAAAGCCGCCAAGCGCGATCAAGGATGTTAGGGCAACGTAGGCCACGGTGTGGGAAATGCGGCGCAAGTCTTCACCTCACTTTCTCCTAAAGCAACGAATGTGGGTGCTCCAGTTTACGACGCGAGTGACACGCGCAATGCGCCTAGGAGGACATTGTGTTCTTGCATCGCGCGCAGGGCGGAATCCGAGATTTGAGAAACGACAACTAGTGCCGCTGAGAACTGCTCTTTGTTGGTCAACAGATGCCCTGCGTTTTGCAACAATGTATCCCGAATTTTGTTTTCACGGATGGTAAGCGCAAGCTCCACTATCGGCTCAGACTTGCCTGCGTAGATGAGTCCAAGAACCAAATCGTCCAAGAGAGCGTGTCGCAATCTGTCATCCTCAATGGCGTCTAATTTGGCGCGGATCGCAGCAAGATGATTTTCGTATTCCTCCCTCGATCCAATCGCTGCAGCGAAGCCAAGCTGTGCGATGCGGCCCTTTGCCTGCAGCTCAATATCGCTCACATCACGCACCCGGATTGCAGCATCCTGAAAACGCCCGATGCTGGCTTCGTAGTTGGCTAAGGCGACAATAGTCTCTTCGGTAACGGAAACACGTTCAGGTCCATCAACAAGCTCCATCGCTGCTGCAATCGCGCTTTGTGCCAAAGCGGTATTGCCGACTGCGGCCGCCAACTTTGACAGCTGGATGTACCCCTGCGCTTGTTTGTCGAAATCGCGCTGTCCGGCAAGAAGTGCAAACGCGCCTTCGAGGTTGCCTTGTGAAAAGAGCTGCATAGAAATCTTCTCAAGATCGAAGTCCCGCCAATCTCCGTCAGTGATCCTTCGGTTCAAGTTTACGGCTTGGTCGATGTCTCCGGCCATAGCGACAACAGATGACACACGGCTCAACGTATCGTTTTGTTGGGACAGGGTGCCTTCGATGCGGTTCGGTTGACTATCAAGTAAAGTAACCACCTGATCGAGAACCGGTTGCCAACGCCTTTGCGGTAAGTCTTCACCCACATATTCCAGCAGCTCTGCCAACGCAAAAGCATGGTCAACAGGGAAGGTGCTGACATCACGCGCCGCATCGACTGCAAAGTCAAACCTGCCCACGTCTATAGCCGCCTCCATGACCTTTCCGTAGACGTTCAATCGCTGATTTGGCAATTCGAGTGCGGCCATTTCATCGCGTGACTGCGCAAAAAAGGCTGTGGCTTCTGCCGTCGCACCACTTTCGTGCAGCGCCCGTGCAAGATCACCCTTTGCAATCGCGCGCCACATGGGCGCTTTGATCTGGTCAATGACGTGCTCCGCGTCAGCCAACTTGCCGGCCTCTAGCAGGCTGGTAATCACGCCGTGAAGATGTGGGCCCTGATAACGCTCATTGTCCGACGTACTCAGGTCTACAATCTCAATGGCATCATCGACCCGCCCACCAACAGCAAGTGCCTGCGCAAGAGCGAGCGCATGCGTGAAGATGATCGGTTCGCCGTATCGATCCGTGGCGGTAAGCTCAGCCATGACAGTATCTAGATCAACTGCATCAATCAGATTTTCGATGTAGTGGCCCCGTGCGGTTGTGTAATATTCGTGAGATTTGATCAAAGGTAGCAACCGCTGCCCCCTTTCCAAAACGTCGTCTTTTGAAAACGCCACGATTTCAAAAAGTGGTGAGTCACGGACATTGGCAGGGATTTCGTCAAGTATTGCTTCTGCCAAATCAGGACGATTCCCAGCTACCAAGGTCGAAACCCTAAAAAACTGAGCAAAGACGCGTTCTTGTCCTGCAGGCAGGCTTTGTTCACGCGCCGCCAGATCGTCATTGAGTACGGTTATGCAGGCCTCATTTGGTGTCGAAAGACACGCACCTACTGTCTCTTGCGCCCTCGCTGGACTTTCCGAAGTGATGCTAACGCTTGTCGCCAGAATTACCCCAATGATGAGCTGGAAGTTAATTGTCATACCGGATCCCAGTCTGATCATCCGCAAATACCATGCTGAATGACTAAGCTTTGAAGCCTAGCAACCGAAGACACACGAACGCAGACGCAACATGCAGTTTTGCGTGTTCAGATACGGCCTCAATTGGATAAGCTGAACTATGCTGTTTCAACTTGGATCATCGCCGACGGGATCGTCTGGAGGTTTTGCCATGCCAATGCTTCACATCATTGAAGGACCAGTTGGGGCTGGCAAAACGACCTACGGTATCCATCTCGGTTGCCAACTTGGAACGCCACCACTCGTTCTTGATGCGTGGATGGCAACGTTGTTCCGCGCAGATCGCCCCGGGAAGGAATTCTGGATGTGGTACACCGAACGAAAGGCGCGTTGTGTTGCACAGATCTTGTCGACAGCCGAAGGTTTACTGACTTGTGGGCATGACGCAATTGTCGAGCTTGGCCTTCTCAAGCGTGACCAGCGGTTGGACTTTTATAGCCAAGTCGAAGCTGGCGGATTTGCATACTGCGTCCACCTAATAGACGCACCACGATACGAGCGTCTGCGCAGGGTACGTGAGCGAAACCAAACCAAAGGCCCAACTTTCACAATGAATGTCACTGATGCGCTGTTCCATGCCGTGTCTGACATGTGGGAACCCATTGGCGACGCAGAACAAGAAGGACGAGATGTAAGGCTGGTCCGTCCTGACAACATTTTCAGCGCGTGGACAACATAGCTTGAAAAGCGCTTCTCACCGTATCAGGAAGCGTCCGCCTTTCGAATAGATGCGCTCAGTGAGGTCCGATCTGAGTTTTCTCTGTTTCGTATCCGGTCGGTTCCGCATGATAGATAATTGTCCAAACAACACCCAGCGCAGCTTTCCAGACCTCATAGTATTGGTCAGGTAGCCGATTGCAGAAGACTTGCCGCATTGACAGTTCAAGCGTGGGAGCGATCTTGGCAAAGGCTTCGGGTTGCACACTATTTATTGCCACACGGAGTTTGATACTTTCAACAAGACCATCACTTTCGTGGTTGCGGTCAACAATCACGGCCATGGCGCAAAGCAGCTGCATCACGTCGTTTGGTTCATTTGCACGATCCACACAGAAAAGCGCGAGTGTTTCCGGTGCGAGATGCGAAAGGCCCGAGTGCAGACTCGCTGCCATCGGGGCGCTTTTCATCTGAAACCGGCGGAGGCTTTCCTTCAGTGTCCGGAGTTCGTCATCGCCTAAGTACATTTTCTCAAATCCATACTTCTGCACTCTAGTGCCCATTTCATTTTGGCACTCTCGAAAACAACGACGGAAATTCTGCCGTTTCGCTCGTCATAAATTTCGACTACGTCGGACACTGATCTGTGAGCAATCAAAGACGTCCATCCAGCAAGAGAAGCGCCTTTGCTATACAACCTGATGCAGCCCCTGCTTTCCTCGGGTTGCCTCTATCTCAATCAGATTGATCGTCTTCAATAATCATGTTCAGACCGGACTTGAGTGTCGCAAATTGCTCCGTACCCATTCGCTTCCGGTAGCGGCTTTCAATTTCAAGC
>CAYGMX010000165.1:0-6459 GCA_964351055.1 uncultured Loktanella sp.
GCACCCGTCATCCGGTCTGGCAGCCGGTCGCCCAAGCGGTAGATTTTACGCATCGACTGCGGATCGCCAAGGCCCGGTGCGCGGGTCGCAAGGCGCAGCATTGCGGGCATCGGGGTCAGGGTATATTCGGCGGCACGGGTCAGAAATATGCGCATCTCGTCACGCATCGGCGCGACATCCAGCACACGCACGACTGATCTGATCTTGGCAAGGTCATAGTCCCCTTTGCCTTGGCCCCAGACCACACCCAAGACCTTGCGCGGCCCCAAAGGAACCTCGACAAACGCACCCAGATGACAACCGCCTTCGGGTGCCCTATAATCCAAAAGCCGGTCAAGCGGCTGGGTTGTCAGAACCCCGACCAGATCACCTTCGTGGAAATAGCTTTCTGTCATGGCTGCCTTTGAGGGTTTCCGCGCCTTGACCGATCAGGTAAACGCTGGAACACCAAACACCAACCCATACCCGGAGTGAAGAGATGAAGTTTTTCGTAGACACCGCCGAGATCGACCAGATCAAAGAGCTCAATGACCTTGGGATGGTGGACGGGGTCACAACCAACCCTTCGCTGATCGCCAAGTCGGGCCGCGACATTCTGGAAGTCACCAAGGAGATCTGTTCGTTCATCTCTGGTCCGGTTTCCGCAGAGGTTGTCGCACTCGAAGCCGAGGATATGCTGGCCGAGGGTCTCAAGCTTGCGAAGATCGCGGATAACATCGCCGTCAAAGTCCCGCTCACTTGGGCGGGCTTGAAAACCTGCAAAACGCTCACCGATCAAGGGATCATGGTGAATGTGACATTGTGTTTTTCTGCCAATCAGGCGCTCTTGGCGGCAAAAGCAGGCGCGACTTTCATCAGCCCGTTTATCGGACGTCTGGACGACCTGAACCTTGATGGCTTGGAACTGATCGAGGATATCCGCACGATCTATGACAATTACGGGTTCGAGACACAGATTCTGGCAGCCTCGATCCGGTCGGCCAACCATATGAGCGATTGCGCCAAGATCGGGGCCGATGTGGCAACGGCACCCCCTGCGGTAATCAAGGCGATGGCGAACCATCTGCTGACCGACAAGGGGCTGGACGGATTCATGGCGGACGCAAAGAAGGCTGGCATCAAAATCGTCTGACCGTTGCTTGCGGTAGGGTGGATCATGATCCACCCTATGCGCCGCGCACTAGGGCAAATCTGCCACGCCCTGTCATTTCCGCGCAAAAAGCCTGCGACAAGGGCTAGGACAGTCTGCTAGCTTGACAAAAAACAAAGCAGAGCAGGCAGATGAACACACCCCTTATGGCCGATGAGCTTCGTGAGAAGATCATCGCAAATCCCGATGTATTGCTGGAAGATCATGACGTCATGCGCGCCCTAGTGGGGGCAAAGGACGACCGGATGGGCGCGAATATCGTTGACCTGCGCGGTGTCGCAATGGAGCGGTTGGAGGCGCGCTTTGACCGGCTTGAGGACACGCACCGCAGCGTGATCGCCGCTGCCTATGACAATCTGGCAGGTACCAATCAGGTGCACCGCGCAATTCTGCGGATGATGGATGCGACCACCTTTGAACAATTTCTGGCCGATCTTGCAGGCGAAGTCGCCGATATCCTGCGTGTCGATGCCATTCGGCTTGTGCTGGAAAGCAGCGATCCGGACGCTTTGGACAATACTGCTACGACAGTTGCCGTGATGCCGGAAAACTATATCGACGGCTACATCACCCTTGGCCGCAACATGCCCGCGCGTCAGGTCACCTTGCGCGCATTCCACAAGGTCGGGGGCAGTCTTTACGGCGAACGCGCGGCCTACATCAAATCCGAGGCCTGCCTGAAAATTGACCTTGGGCCGGACCGGATGCCCGCAATGCTGGTGATGGGAAGCGAAGACCCGCAACTTTTCACGCCCCAACAGGGCACTGATCTGCTGACCTTCTTTGCCGGTGTCTTTGAACGGGTCGTGCGGCGCTGGCTGGGCTGATCCGATGATTGCGCCTGCTTTGACAGACGCATTAGCGGCCTGGCTCGATCATCAGCGGGCCTTGGCCGGTGCGGCCCAGAATACGCTCAAGGCATACCAGACTGATGTCTTGGGCTTTCTGTCATTCATGACGCAGTACAACGGCGACGGTCTCGGGTTGGCGCCCATTGCCCGCGTGACGGTCCGCGATATGCGCGCATGGATGGCCCATGAACGCGGGCGTGGCGTCGGGCCGCGGTCTTTGGCGCGGTCACTCTCGGCGGTGAAATCCTTTTATCGCTGGCTGGCTGAACGGGAAGGGTTCGAGCCGACAGCGATCTTGTCCACACGGTCCCCGAAGTTTCAACGCAAGCTGCCTCGCCCGCTAGAAGAGGCCGCCGCATCCGCAATGATCGATACGGTCGAATTGCAGTCAACCGAACCCTGGGTCGCCGCGCGCGATGCGGCTGTGGTCACCCTGCTTTATGGCTGTGGTCTGCGCATCTCCGAGGCGCTGTCCCTGACGGGTTCCGATGTGCCATTGCCTGCGGTTCTGCGCATCCTTGGCAAAGGCGGAAAGGAACGGATCGTACCGGTCATTCCGGCCGCGCGCGATGCGGTCGCGACCTATGTCGCGCTCTGCCCCTATCCCACGGCTTCTGACACCGCGATTTTTCGCGCGATCCGTGGTGGTGTGCTCTCCCCCCGCGCCATTCAGAAGGTGATGGAGAAGGCCCGCATGCAACTGGGCCTTCCCGCAACCGCCACCCCACATGCGATGCGCCATTCCTTTGCAACCCATCTTCTGGCAGCCGGAGGCGATTTGCGGTCAATTCAGGAATTACTTGGCCACGCCTCATTGTCGACAACCCAAGCCTATACGGCGGTTGACGCCGCACATCTGATGTCGGTCTATGAAAAGGCCCACCCCAAAGCCTGACATTCGGATTGCCCTGCACGGCATTTTCAACCATGAGACTACGATGACCATTCAAACCAAAGCACTTCTTGTTCACCTGCTAACCGCCTCCGGTGCCGTCTTTGCGATGCTCGCGATGCTGGCGGCGGTGCAAGAACAGTGGAGCCTGATGTTCCTCTGGCTTGTTGTTGCCTTCTTTGTCGACGGGATCGATGGGCCTTTGGCCCGCCGCTATGATGTCAAGACGCATGCGCCGACCTTTGATGGTGTTCTGCTTGATCTGATCATCGACTATCTAACCTATGTCTTTGTTCCGGCTTACGCCCTGTTCAAGTCCGGGCTGCTGCCCGGCTGGACCGGTTGGTGCGCGATCATCATCATTACCTTTGCTTCGGCCATGTACTTTGCCGATACCCGCATGAAAACCAAGGATAATTCGTTTTCCGGCTTTCCCGGATGCTGGAATATGCTGGTGCTTGTGATCTTTGCATTGCAACCGAATTTCTGGGTGTCCTTGGTGCTTGTGGCGAGTCTTGCCATCACGATGTTCCTGCCGCTCAAATTCGTGCATCCGGTCCGCACAGAGCGTTGGCGCAACATCACCCTGCCGATGGCCCTTGCATGGACTTGCTTTGCGGCATGGGCGGCATGGGTCGATTTCCATTCCCAAAGCTGGGCGCATTGGGGGCTGGTTGCCACTTCTGTCTATCTGCTTTTTGCCGGTGTCGCACAGCAGATCATCCCCGAGAAAAACGCAGCCTAGATCAAAAGCCCTGCCGCCCCTTCAAGCCGCAAGAGCGCTAATTTCGCCTCGATCCCGCCCGCACCTGAATACCCGCCTAACCCGTCAACGGCCAAGACCCTGTGACAGGGGATCAGGATTGCAATCGGATTGGCCCCGCAGGCCTGCCCGATTGCCTGCGCAGAAACACCCATGTCGCGCGCGAGCGCGCCATAGGTACGTGTTTCGCCGTAAGGGATGGCACAAAGCGCTGCATAAAGACGTTTTTGAAACGCGCTGCCAGTGGGGGCTAGGGGTGTTCTGAAGCTGTGTAGCCTGCCTGCGAAATAGGCTGCAAGCTCTGCGCTGACTTGCGCGTGCAAGGGCCCTTCGGTGAGGGTGCCGGTCTTGCCCCAGAGCAGCCGTGTTATGGCACCTCCGGCCGCATCCGCTCCCAAAGGCCCTAGTGGAGAGGACTGGCAAATCATCGGTGTTTTGCCAGTCCCGTCGTCATTGATCCGCTATCCCAACGCGTCGTTGCAACGGCTGCACACGCCCGCATGGGCATGGGTGCCCACATCCGGCAAGATCTTCCAGCAGCGCTGGCATTTATCACCCGTTGCATGCGCGAAAGTCACCGCAACATCTGCGATATCATCCAGCCTGAACGCATCTGCCGGTGCCTTTTCCGTACTGACAAAGATGCCAGAGGTGATGCACAGATCGTCAAAGCTGACCGTTTCCAGCAGCTTGGCGGTGGAAGCACCGACATAAACGGTAGGGGCCGCCTCCAAAGATGCGCCAATCACCTTTGCTGTCCGCTCTACTTCCAATGCGCCGGTCACAATACGGCGCACTTTGCGCACTTCCGCCCATTTCGCGGCCAGCGCATCATCGCGCCAATCCGTGGGCGTCGCATCAAAGTCCTGCAAATGCACCGAGCTGTCATTACCTGCGGAGCGTTCCAGCCAGACCTCTTCCATGGTAAAAGTTAGCATTGGCGCTAACCATTTAGTGATCCGGTGGAACAGGATATCCAGCACCGTCCGCGCCGCCCGCCGCCGTGCTGTATCGCCATCGCAATAGAGCGCATCCTTGCGGATATCGAAATAGAAGGCCGACAAGTCTACCGTGGCAAAGGTAAAGACCGCCTGAAACACGCCTTGGAAATCATAGCGCGCATAGCCTTCGCGCACGGTGCTATCCAGTTCGGACAGACGGTGCAGCACCCAGCGTTCCAGTTCCGGCATATCGGCGGGGGCCATACGGTCGCTTTCGGTAAAGTCGGCCAATGACCCCAGCATATACCGCATTGTGTTGCGCAGGCGGCGATAGCTGTCGGCCACACCTTTCAGGATTTCATCCCCGATCCGCAAATCGGCGGTATAATCCGACTGTGCCACCCAAAGCCGCAGGATATCGGCCCCGTATTGCTGCACGACCTTTTCGGGCGCGATGGTATTGCCGATCGACTTGGACATTTTCATGCCCTTCTGGTCCAGCGTGAACCCGTGCGTCAGCACACCCCGATAAGGTGCGTGACCCATCGTGCCGCAGGCCTGCAACATCGACGAATGGAACCAGCCACGGTGCTGATCGGTGCCTTCAAGGTAAAGATCGGCCATACCGTCCGTTGACCCGTCTTCGCGGTCGCGCAAGACAAATGCATGGGTTGATCCACTGTCAAACCAGACGTCCAGAATGTCGAATGACTGGTCATAGGCATCATGATCGACGTCATTGCCAAGGAACCGCTCTTTCGCGTCGTCCTTGTACCACGCATCGGCTCCTTCTTCTTCGAAGGCGGCAAGGATGCGCGCGTTCACGGCAGCATTGCGCAGCAGGTAATCGGGGTCGGTCGGCTGTGCGCCCTTCTTGGTGAAGCAGGTCAGCGGCACACCCCAAGCGCGTTGGCGCGACAGCACCCAGTCGGGCCGTGCCTCGATCATGGAATAAAGCCGGTTGCGGCCTGTCTTGGGCGTCCATGTGACCAACTCGTCGATAGAGCGCAGCGCCCGTTCGCGGATCGTCGTGCCATAGGTGTCCAGCCCGTCGCCGACCGGTTTGTCGATTGCGGCAAACCATTGCGGGCGGTTCAGACGGATCACAGGGGCCTTGGACCGCCAGGAATGTGCGTCCGAGATTGTGATGCGCTTGCGTGCGAGCAACGCGCCAACCTCGACCAGCTTGTCGATCACTGCGCCATTAGCCCCACCGGGTTTGCCATTGGGCTTGAGGATACTTTCCCCCGCAAAGAACGGCAGGTCCGCGCGGTAGGAACTGTCATCAAGGATGTTATAGGTCATGGGCAGGCCATGCTTGACCCCGATGGCATAGTCATCGTCACCATGGCTGGGGGCGGTATGGACAAAGCCTGTGCCCGCATCCGCAGTCACGTGGTCGCCGGGGAGCATAGGGACGTCGAAATCCCATTCGCCGTTTGCGCCTTCCACACCGCGCAACGGGTGCGCGAGGGTAAGTGCCGCAAGCTCATCCGTGCTGACATCGCGCAGACGGCGGATCATTTCAGGGCCTTCAAGACGACCAGCGGCAAAGACCTGTTCGGCCAAAGCATCGGCCACGAGCATCTTTTCACCGATGCTGGCCCAGCATTCCGCAGGACGCCCGATGATTTCATAAAGACCGTAACTGATGTTCGGACCGAAACAGACCGCACGGTTTTGCGGGATAGTCCAGGGGGTCGTGGTCCAGATCAAGACTGATGCGCCTCCGGTCCAGCGAATGTCTTCGTATGTCACGTCATTTTCATTTGGTTCGCCAACTGGCCGAACCACCTCAAACCGCACCCAGATCGCATCGGTCTGGCGGTCGTGATATTCGACCTCAGCCTCGGCCAGTGCGG
>CAYGMX010000166.1:0-6372 GCA_964351055.1 uncultured Loktanella sp.
TGCCACCCGGTGGACGCCCACGAGCGCGCGGAAGGGGCAAATCGGGTTGCGCCCTAGGGATTTGCAACGTGGCCCCTGCAACTTGCATTGACGGGCAGGTTGCGGGTTCGGACTATACGCGCGTCGAGGTCTGGATCCGCTAGGGCAAGGCTGACGGTCTCCTGTCCTTGAAGCCCGATCCGCTTTGGGGCATCACGGTGTCATCTGTTTATCAGGCGGAAAGGTCGTGACATGATCGCGGTTGGCATCGACCTTGGCGGAACAAAGATCGAAGCGCAGGTGTTTGACAGTCATTGGGCATGTATCGACACCCGCCGGATTCCGACGCCTTTGTCTTATGACACTCTGCTTGACGCGATTGCCGGTCTGGTGGAATGGGCGCAAAGTCATGCTGCCCTTGGTGTCCCTGTCGGGATCGGAAGCGCCGGTCTGGTAAACCCCAAGTCGGGGATCATGACAGCCGCCAATCTGCCAAATCATCAAAAGCCCTTCGCTGCCGATCTGGCCAAAACGGTGGGCAGGCCTGTTTCCCTTCTTAATGACAGTCAGGCTATGGCGCTGTCCGAGGCTGTTTTTGGCGCGGGTCGCGCTTATCCTACGATGCTTGCGCTGGCTCTGGGTACCGGCGTGAGTGGCGCACTGGTCCTGAATGGTGTCCTGCACCGTGGCGCCACGCAGACATCGGGCGAATTCGGTCATATCGCAGCCCCTGCACATCTGGTGCAGGCCCACGGGTTGCCCCTTGTTGTCTGTGGTTGCGGCCAAACGGGCTGTTTCGAAACGCTGCTCAGCGGCGCAGGGCTTGGCCGTATCGCCGCACATGTGACTGGTGCAGCGCTCAATCCCAAGGCCATCATCGAAAGGCGCCGCGACGATCCCCGCGCCCGCGAAGTCTGGGATATCTGGTGCGCTCTGGCCGCTGACCTGATCCGCACGCTGACCCGCACCTGCGACCCCGATTGCATTGTGCTGGGCGGTGGATTGTCGCGGATCGAGGGCGTTGCTGTAGACCTCGCGAAAGCGGCGCAAGCCATCCAGTTTGCCGGTTTCGATGTGCCCCCGATCCTGCTTGCAGAAGGCGGAGAGACGAGCGCGGCTCGGGGTGCGGCCTATCATGCTGTGATGTGCGAGGGCTCCGATGTCTGAGCGATGGTTCGTTGCCGAGCACATTTTTGATGGCCAAGTCTTGCAAAACGATGCAGCCCTTCTCTTGCGGGGCGGGAGTGTCGCGCAGGTCGTGCCTGCTGCGCAATTGCCCGCAGATCACGCCGGAATGACCATCGCAGGTCTTGTCACTCCCGGTTTTGTTGATCTGCAGGTCAATGGCGGTGGCGGCGTCCTTTTCAACCACCAGCCCAGCGCGGCGGGTATCTCGCATATTGCCGCAGCACATCGCGGGCTTGGCACGGTCGCGCTGATGCCGACTGTCATCACTGATGCCCCCGAAGTGCTCGACGCCGCAGTGCAGGCCGCACTTGACGCCAAGGACGCACCATACTTCGCCGGACTTCATATCGAGGGTCCGCATATCGATCCGGCCAAGCGCGGCACCCATGCTGCCGCATTTATCCGGCCACTCGACGACACAACCGTGCAAGGCATCCGCAAATTGCGGCAGGCCCGTGTGACGGTCATGATCACGCTGGCGCCCGAAGCCGCAACTGACGACCAGATCGCGATGCTCGCGGGCATGGGCGTTATCGTGTCATTGGGGCACAGCAATTGTACTGCAGCGCAAGCGCACAGCGCCTTTGCGGCAGGGGCAAGCTGCGTCACGCATCTGTTCAACGCGATGTCGCAGATGCAAGGCCGCGCGCCCGGCTTGGCAGGTGCAGCGATCGCAAGCGATGCCTTTGTCGGGATGATCTGCGACGGGGTGCATGTCAGCGACGAAATGCTGGCGCTGGCCTTGCGCGCACGCCCGCGCGCCGACAGGTCGTTCATTGTGTCCGATGCGATGCCAACGGTCGGTGGGCCTGACAGTTTCCTGCTTTATGGCCAGCAGATCACCGTGCAAGACGGCAAGCTGGTCAATGCCGAAGGCAATCTGGCCGGTGCCCATACCAGCATGTGCCAAGGTCTGGCACGTCTTGTGCATCATGCGGGTCAACCGCTCCAGACAGCTTTGCGCATGGCGATCACTGTCCCTGCCGCACTCGTCGGCCGGCCCGATCTAGCACAGATCACAGGACGCGCCACGACCGACCTGATGATCTTGGACGCAGACCTTGCAATGACTGGGACTTTGCAAAATGCTATTGATAAACGGGTGGCGTGATATCGCTTAGCAGCCGGTCACATGCTGTTGTACCACGTATCCAAGGGGTGCATTCCGACGCCCAGACACATAGGTAAGACACATGAGCAAACGTATCCTATCCATCATCACGGCCCTCGGGCTTGTCCTTTATTCCGGGGCCGCCTCGGCGCAACAACTGAGCTTGTCGCAAATCTCGGGCTATCTGAACCAGCTTCAGACAGCGCAGGGCGGCTTTACCCAGATCAATTCCGATGGCACGCTTTATACCGGCCAGATCTATATCAAGCGGCCGGGGCGCATCCGGTTTGAGTACAACCCGCCCTCGGAATCGATGGTAATCGCAGGCGGTGGCCAGTTGGCCGTTTTCGATGCACGGTCCAATACAGGACCAGAACGCTATCCACTGAATCAGACGCCGCTTAGCATCATCCTTCAGCCGAACGTCGATTTTGAACGCGAACGCATGGTGACCAACCTGACCTCGGATGGGACGACCACCACAGTGACCGCACAGGACCCCGACAACCCCAACTATGGCAGCATCCAGATGGTGTTTACCGCCAACCCTGTCGAATTGCGCCAGTGGGTCGTGACCGATGATCTGGGGACGCAGACCACTGTGATCCTGAATGATCTGGAAACGGGCGCGACACTGGGCGACATCCTGTTCAACATTCAGGCCGAAACACGCAAACGCGCAAACTGACGGGTCGTGCGATAAAGGGGGCGGCCCAGTCTTGGCCGCCCTTGTGGGTCAGATCCGGCGGCAGGACCGCAGTTGTTGGTCATACATCACGGCACGCCCTTCAACCTCGCCCGCGATCCGGACCAGCCAGCTTTTTGATCGCCATGTCCCGCGCATGAATCCGCTGCGCCCGTCATGATAGGCCAGATACTGGTTGCGGGTGTCGTTGATCGGCACGCCGGTCTCGGCGACCGTTTGTGTCATGTACCAGCCCATAAAGTCTGTGGCATCGTTGATATCATCACGGCGGGCGCGGCGACCGCCAGGACCATCCACATATTCCTGCCATGTGCCGTCCAAGGCCTGACTGTAGCCAAAGGCAGAGGATTGACGACCAACGGGAATGACACCCAAAGCATACCTGTGCGGGGTGCGGTTATTGCCGATGAATTTGCTTTCCTGATAGATGATCGCCATCAGCGACGGGATCGGAACGCCATATTTGCGTTCGACGGCACGGAATGCACGAAGGTATTCGGGGCGCTCGGACACGATACTGCAAGCGTCATCAAGGTTGCGCGGTGCAGAGAATTCGCCCGAACTCCCGCAGCTACCCAGTAACAGCACACATGCCATGGCGCGAAAGATACTGCTCATCTGCCTCTCGCTCTGTTTTGTTTTTTTTAAACCATAGCGTGTTGGCGGCGGTCTGGGAATCCCCAAGACACCAAAATCAGATCACAAAAGCGAGGATCAGCGGCAGTGCGACCACGGAAAGCAGTGTGGACGCCACAACAAGCCCCGCCACAGGCTGCGCATCCGCCCCGTATTTTTCCGCCAGAAGGTAGGATGTGACAGCAACCGGCGTGGCCAATTGCACGATCAGCACACCCGCAGCAACAGGATCAAGCCCGAACCCTGTCGCGGCCCCCCATCCGGCAGCGCCACAGATCACGACCTTGACGATCGACAGCACAACCGCCTGCCCCATCGCCTTTGTCTCTAGCCGTGCAACCGCCACACCAAGGGTGATTAGCATCATCGGGATCGCCATTTGCCCGATCAGTTCGATGGTATTGGTCAGAAATTCCGGAGTCTCCCAGCCCTGCCACAGGAACAAGGCCCCCAGCAACGTCGCCCCCACCAGCGGTTCCTTCAGAACGCGCCCAAACGAACCAGCCCCTGCGACAATCCAGATGCCAATGGTAAAGGACAGGATCGCCATGACCGCAAAGACCACAACAGCATACCCCAGCCCGATCTCGCCAAAGGCAAAAAGGGCAAGCGGCAGGCCCAGATTGCCGGTGTTGCCAAAGATGAGCGGCGCAAGGAATGTCCGCGCATCGAGTTTCGCCAGCTTCACAAGCGCAAAACAGGCCAGCATGACACTGCAATAGGCGACGAACGCGGCAAGCGAGAGCGCCGCCAGCGCGTTTGGTGCCACCTCAATCTGCATCAGCGCAGCGAAGATCAGGCAAGGTACGGAAAGCGTCATTGCCATGCGGGTGACGAACTCCACACGGTACTCGAACCCGAGTTTCACCCATACAAAACCGACCGCCGCCAACAAAAAGACGGGCGCGGTAATATTCAGGACTGTCAGAGCCAGGTTCACAAACTGTTTCCCTTATTTCTTAACGGAAGGCGTGGACTTTGCCCCTGTGCCGGACATATGGTGCGGCAGGGACGTTGAATATGTTTAAGACACGCGCAAAGTATCATCTCGGGCAAGTTGTCCGCCATCGAAAGCACCCTTTTCGTGGGGTGATTTTTGACGTGGACGCGATGTTTTCGAACACGGACGAGTGGTACAATGCCATCCCCGAAGACAGCCGCCCGAAAAAGGATCAGCCGTTTTACCATCTTCTGGCCGAGAACGAGCAAAGCTTTTATGTGGCCTATGTGTCCGAGCAAAACCTTGTCGCCGACTATTCCGGGGAACCCGTAGACCACCCTGATCTTGATGATCTTTTTGGTCCGTTCGAGGATGGTCTTTACCCGCTGCAGGCGCAACTGAACTAGCCTTCAAAGATCCACAATCACTTGACGTATGCGGTCCAGACCTCTGGTCTGGTCTACTCCGGCATGGCGTCATGACTGGCTCCTTTGGTTCGCGACCTCATTTGCACATGCGGCAGAGCATGCCAAGGGGTGGTCAACCGCGCTGGCCATGTTACATCCCTGTTCAACTTGGAAAGGATGTTTGGATGCTTGTCGTTGTTTCTCCTGCAAAATCGCTTGATATGGACCCTGTTGCGATCAAGGCGACCGCCCCGGATTTCCAGGCAGATGCCGTGCGGCTTGCCAAGACGGCCAAGAACCTTTCGTTGAAAGACCTCAAGGGCCTGATGGATATCTCGGATGATCTCGCACGCCTGAACCGCGACCGATTTGCCGCTTTTGCGGCAGACCCCGCAGCGGATGCGACCAAGCCCGCCGCGCTTGCATTCAACGGTGACACCTATCAGGGCCTCGAAGCCAAGACCCTGACCGAGGATGATCTGGCATGGGCGCAAGACCATCTGCGTATCCTGTCAGGGCTTTACGGGGTATTGCGCCCCCTTGACGCGATCCAGCCTTACCGTCTGGAAATGGGGAGCCGCCTCAAGACGCGGCGGGGCAAATCGCTTTATGACTATTGGGGCGATGTGATTGCCAAGGCGCTTAACGCCCAAGCCGAGGCGCTCCAAACCGATACGTTGATCAATTGTGCCAGTCAGGAATACTTTGGCGCAGCGGACCGCAAGGCGCTGAAACTGCGGGTCATTACCCCTGTCTTTATGGAGCTGAAGGACGACAAACCGCGTATCGTCAGCTTTTTCGCAAAGCGCGCGCGCGGCGCAATGGCCCGTTTCATCATCGAAAACCGCCTGACACAGGCAGAGGGGATCAAAGCCTTCCAGAGCGGTGGCTACAGCTATGATCCCGACCTGTCGGAAGACGATAAATGGGTTTTCTTGCGTGCCTATCCCGTTGCGGACGCATGAAGGTCGCCATCATCGGTCAGGGCGCGATTGCAACATATGTGCGCCGGCATCTGGCTGATCTTGCGATCACAGAAATCGCGCAGATCGTCCGCGCCGGCAAAGAGGCTTCTGGCAGCGATACCGTACCACCCTGCATTTCACGGCTTGCCGATTTGCCCCAGCGCCCCGACCTGATTGTAGAGTGTGGCGGGCATGCAGCACTTGCAGCGTTCGGCCCTGACGCCTTGACCCAAGGCATTGATGTTCTGACCGTGTCGCTCGGGGCTTTGGCCGATGCGGCATTGCTGGAAAAGCTGTCTACAGCAGCCGACAATGGCGGTGCGCGGCTGTGTTTGACAAGTGGCGCAATCGGCGGATTGGATGCGTTGCGCAGTGCCTGTGCTGACGATGTGTCGGCGGTGACCTACACGGGCCGGAAACCACCACACGGTTGGCGCGGG
>CAYGMX010000167.1:0-6364 GCA_964351055.1 uncultured Loktanella sp.
TGCAGAAATCCCTGATGCCAGATTGTGCCGGATGCGCCGCGCTCGGTGGCGTCAGAACTCATTGTTAGGCGGTGGTTGCCCAGCCGCAGCGGGCGCAGGTTGAATTTCAGGTAATCGCGGACAGAGTTGGAGCCAGGCAAAAGCAGGATATTCCCTTCGAGTATATGTGCCTGCACGTCGTCATGATCAAAGGATTTCAAGACCTTCGGCTTGATGATCCGGCCTGCGGAATAGCTGGCTTCGGCCAGTGTTGCGGCATCTTTCAGTTTGTAGGTTGTCATCGCTTTGCCCTCCGTTGACGTAGCGGAACACAAAACAGGCGCAGCGCCTAGTCGGGAAACCCTGACTGCTGCCGCTGCATTCCGGCCTGCTTGTCGGTTTTAAGCGCAAAGCAGTCGGCTGGTTCTTTCGCAAACCGGCGGTTTCGCGCAGATTGCAGCACAAAGGTGCCAAAGGAGTCGCGCGCATGAAAACGCAGGTTAAAGCATTGGTTGTCGGGGGTGGTGCTGTCGGCACGTCCATCGCCTATCATCTGGCAAAGGCCGGATGGGATGACGTGATGTTGCTGGAACGCGACGAACTGACATCCGGTTCCACCTGGCACGCGGCAGGATTGCTGCCGCTGTTCAACATGTCTTTTGCCACGACCCATATCCACAAGTACTCGGTCGATTTCTATAAATCGCTGGAAGCGGAAACTGGCCTGAACGCGGGCTTTGCTGTTGTGGGCAACCTGCGCATGGCGCAGACGCAGGAACGCATGGACGAATTCATGCTTTACGCATCCACCGCCGAAACCTGCGACGTGCCCTACGTCTGGATGACCCCTGACGAGATCAAGGCGAAATGGCCGCTGATCCGCACCGAGGATTTGAAGGGCGCGCTTTACCACCATACCGACGGCTATATTAACCCCGCTGACGTGACACAGGCGATGGCCAAGGGCGCCCGCCAGCGCGGTGTGATGATCGAACGCAAATGGCAGGCGGATGCCTTCCACTGGAATGGTGCGGCCTGGGAAGTCACCTGCACCAAGATGGTCGAAAAGGGCGGCAACCTTGTTCCGTCCGACGAACAGATCGTGATTACCGCCGAACATGTTGTCACTGCATCAGGCAACCATGCGCAGACCACGGCGAAAAAGCTCGGCATCAAAATTCCCGCGATCCCTGTTGAACACCAGTTCATCGTGATGGATCAGGACCCCGCGCTGGTGCAATTCCGCGCTGAGGGCAATGTGGAACACCCCGTTGTCCGCGATGCCGATGCGCAATCCTATGTGCGTGAGGAACGTGGCGGCTGGATCTTGGGTGTCTATGAAAAAGGTGCGCCTGCGGTCTTTGAATATGGTGTGCCCGACAGTTTCCGCGCCGATCTGTTCCCGCTCGATCTGGAGCGGATCGAAGAACAATATATGGCGATGATCCATCGGATTCCGTCGTGCGAGGACAGCGGCCTGAAGGATGATTTCAACGGCCCGATCTGCTATACGCCCGATGGCAACCCGCTGGTTGGCCCTGCACCCGGTTTGCGTAATATGTGGCTGGCCGAAGGGTTTTCTTTCGGGATCACGGCGGCGGGTGGGACTGGCTATTACCTTGCCCAGATGATGGTCGAGGGCGAGGCAGAGATTGACATGGCGTCGCTTGATCCCAAGCGTTACGGCGACTGGATGACCACCGAGTTTGCTGCGCGCAAGAACGAGGAATGCTACGATCACGTCTATATCCTGCACCACCCCGACGAAGAACGCCCTGCATGCCGTCCGCTGCGCACATCGCCCGCCTATGACCGGCAGGCCGCGCGCGGTGCGCAATTCGGTTTCGTCAACGGCTGGGAGCGCCCGAACTACTTTGCGCCGATAGGGTTCAACGATCACGATGCGCGGTCCTTCCGCCGTGGCGGTTGGTGGCAATACGCCGTCGAAGAGGCCAAAGCCGTCCGCGAAGGAGTAGGGCTGATCGACGCCACTGCATTCACCAAGCATATCGTCAAAGGGCCCGGCGCTACCGCATTCCTTGACTGGTTCACGACCAACAAGCTGCCCCGTGTGGGCCGGATCAACCTGACCTATGCGCTGACAGGCCATGGCACGACGCGAACGGAATATACCATCGTGCGGCTGGCCGAGAATGAATATTATCTGGTCTCCGCTGGTGCATGGACCGCCTATGACGCGGATTTCCTGCGCAAGGCGGTCGAGGACAAAGAAGCCGAGTTTGGCCGGATCGAGGTCCAGAATGTCACCACCCAATGGGGTGTGTTTGCCATCGCCGGTCCCAAGTCGCGCGATGTGTTGAACGCGGTCATCAAAGATGCCGATCCTGCAACGGCCCTGTCAAACAAGCGCTTCCCGTGGCTCTCGGCCAAGCAGATCGAACTGGGCATGTGTCCGGTCAATGCGATCCGCGTGGCCTATACCGGTGAATTGGGCTGGGAATTGCACCATCCGATCGAAATGCAAAACTATCTCTTTGATCTGCTGGAGAAAGCAGGCGCGCCCTTTGGCATGAAGCTGGTGGGTGCCCGCGCGCAGAACTGGCTGCGGCAGGAGAAATCCTATCGCGCCTTCGGGACAGAGTTGGGCCGGGATGCGACCCCGCTCGAAGCGGATTTGCCGCGTTTTGTCGATCTGTCCAAGGACTTCCATGGCAAGGCTGCAATGGAGGCCAAAGGGATCCGGTCCAAATGTGTGACCCTGCTGATTGATGGCCCGGACGATGCAGACCCTTGGGGCCGCGAGGCGCTCTATCACGGGCAGACCCGCGTCGGTCGTTTGACATCGGGGGGGTATTCGGTTGCATTCGGCAAGTCCATCGGGATGGGCTACGTGGAGCCCGAATTGGCGCAAGTGGGCACGAAACTGCAAGTAAAGATGCTGGATCAGCTTTGGGATGCCGAGATTGTGGAAGACAGCCCCTACGACCCAAAGAACGCCAGCATTCGCGTGGATGGTTGACAGACGCGATCTTGTAAGGTGGGTTTAAACCCACCTTACGCCAAGGAAAGGTCGCGCCTCATGTCAGACAAGATTGCCGTCGAAAACATCAATACGCCAGGCCGCATAACCAATGTCGACAAGGCCAAATATCTTGCAATGAAAGAGGCGATGCTTGCCATCTTGCCCCGGTCGGCTCCCGGTATGACCGCCCAAGAGACAAAAGAGGCAGCACAGCCCTTGCTCCCCCACGGCCTGTTTCCCGGCGGTGCCACTGCGGGCTGGTGGCTCAAATGCGTCCAGCTTGATCTGGAAGCCAAGGGCGTGGTCGTAAGGGAAACAACCAAGCCCTTGCGCTTTCATCAGGTGTAACTGCCTGCTCAAGGCTGACAACCAGCCCTAAGCCCTGTCTTGCAAATCCAGTCGCGTTCTTTGCGCGCCGCTTTGGTCAAAGTTGCCTGCGTCCAGCCAGCCTTCCAGCCCCGCCTTGATTCTTGGCCAATCCTTGTCGATGATCGAATACCAAGCCGTGTCGCGGTTGCGCCCCTTGTAGACGAACGCCTGTTTGAACAGGCCGTCATAGCTGAAACCAAGCCGCAAAGCCGCCCGTCGCGACGGCGCATTCAGCGCATCGCATTTCCATTCATATCGGCGATACCCCAGATCGAACGCCCGTTTCATCATCAGATACATCGCCTCGGTCGCCATGACCGTCCGCTGAAGCTGTGGCGCATAGGTGATATAGCCGACCTCGACCACGCCTTGTTCCGGCTGTATCCGCAAAAAGCTTGCCACGCCGACCGGCTTCGATGTGGTCTTGTCCACAATCGCAAAGAACAGCGGATCAGTGCTTTGGCAGGCCGCTGTCACCCAAGCCGTGTAGTCCCGTTCCTCCGCGAAGGGACCTGTGGGCATATAGGTCCAAAGCGCGCCTGTGGGGTCTTGGCTGAAGGCTATGTGCAGGTCCGCGCTATGGGACACCGCGAGCGGGACAACATCGCAGGTCTGTCCGCGTATCGCTGTCTTGGGGATGGGCGCGCAGTCTGTCCAGTCCGGGACGGGGTCCCCGACGGGTTGCCCCAGTGCGTTCATACGTGCCGTCATGCAAAGCGCTGCGGTGACAGTGCGGCGATGGTGGTTTGTGGCAGGTCGGAAGGCCGCCCGCCGATCAGGTCCGCCAAAAGATGGCTTGCTGCCGGTGCCGATTGCATCCCGTAACCGCCTTGGCCCGCGCACCAGATGAAACTGGGGTCTTGCGCATCCGGTCCCAGCACAAGGGTGCGGTCGGGTGCAAATGTCCGCAGCCCCGCCCATGTGCTGATCGGGCGTGTCACGGGTTCCGTGACATTTGCCTCGTAGCGTGCAAGCCCTTCGGCCAGCACCATATCGTCGGCAAAGGCGTCATGGGGCGCGACAGGGTCCTCCTCGGCAGGCGAGACGATCAGGGCACCGGCGTCAGGTTTGGCGTACCAGCCTTCGCCTGCGCCAAACACCATGGGCCAGCGACTGACATCATGCCCGCCAGGGGCAGCAATGCGGGCCATCGACCGGCGCAAGGGTGTCACGCCGATGGGCCGGATGCCGGCCAGCTTGGCGATTTCATCAACCCATGCGCCAGCAGCGTTGACCACTTGTCTGGCGGTAAATGTTTCGGTCGATGTGCTGACCTCCCACCCTTGGGGCAGGCGTTTGATCCCTGTCGCGGTAGCCTTTGTCTTGATCATGCCCCCGTTGGCGCGCAGGGTCCTTGCAAAGGTCTGGATCAGCTTGTCTGTATCAATATCCCAAGCCGCGGAATCGTAGGCCGCACGGTCAATCACCTTATCGTCAAGGATTGGTATCATCGCCTTGGCTTCCCTGACCGAAATGGGCGCAAGTTCCATTTGGGTCAGATCTGCGTTGAAGGTCGCCGCTTCGGATGTGCTGCCAACCAGCAAAAGGCCCCTTGGACTGAGCACTTTTGCGGTGACGTGAAAATCTGCGCTGGCTTTGTTCAACACGATCGTTGCGGGTTTTCCATAGTTCTGTTCAAACAGTGCCGCAGACCGCCCCGAGGCGTGATAGGCCAGCGCGTCTTCCCCCTCGAGCAGTGTGACACTGCCCAGTTCGGACAGCCGCGCAGCCGCCGAGACCCCCGCGATCCCGCCGCCGATGACCAGAAAGTCGATCATGCTTCCTCCAGACGGTCGGTCGCAGGGGGTGGCGCGATGCTGAGGGCAGCAATTCTTGCGTAGACTTCGTCTGACATCTTGAAATTTGTTGCCGCAAGCGAGGGGGCCAGTTGCGCCGTGGAACGGGCGGAAATGATTGGCAGCGGTCGGGCCGGATGGTGTGCCGCCCATGCCACGGCAAGGGTTGCGGGGTTGATCCCGAGTTCTGTCCCCATCGCCGCCAGCCCCACGGCGGCCTCGTGCATCCATTTCTGATTATACCGCGCCTTGTAGCGTGCGTCGTCTGTCAGGCGGCCGCTTTCGCCTTTGCTGTATTTGCCTGTCAGCAATCCGCCACCCAATGGTGAATAGGGAATGATGGTGATGTCCTGATCGACCGCCATAGGGAAGATTTCGACCTCGGACTGGCGTTTGACAAGGCTGTACATCGGTTGGATCGCATCAATGCGGGTGCCAAATGACTTGGCGACTGCCTGTGCCTTCATCACCTGCCATGCGGCATAGTTGGACACACCGATATGGCGGATTGCCCCCTGTGACTGGAGCTCTGCCAAGGTGCTAAAAGTTTCCTCCAGCGGCGTGTCGTCATCGAAACGGTGCATATACAGAAGATCGACCGCATCCTGTTGCAACTGCTGGCGGCAGATGTCGAAGTGTTTGGTGATATTGGCGCGCGAGCCCCCGCCGACATAGCCCACCTTGGTGGCCAGATAGATGTCATCGCGGTTTGCCTTGATGAGCGTACCTAGGATTTTCTCCGATGCCCCGTCGGTATAACCTACGGCGGTGTCAAAGTGATTGATATCGGCATCACGCGCCGCCGCAAACATGGCTTGGCTTTCGGATGCATCTGCCGTGCCGCCGAATTGCATGGTGCCAAAGGTCAGGCTTGAAACGGGGGTGCCGTTCTGTGTTGTTAAATGTGTCATTCCCAAAGAGTGGCATGGCGCGGAGGGGATGAAAAGTGCTTGCAAGCACCGTTTTGCAGCATCCTACCTCTTGCGCCGCAGATAGAGTTCGACGCCGATCAGGTAAGGCAGATAGAACGCAAAATTCTGCACCAGATCAAAGGCGCCGGTAAAATCCGGCTGCGACCAAAGCCCGTCTGTTGCAAGGTACCAAAGCCCATAGTGGACGCGGTACAACCATGATCCGATCGCGAGCCAGAAGAACCGCAAGGCCCATGCCTGATGTTGGTCCATCCGCCGCGCTCTTGCATTGCGCCATGTTTGCAGTGCTGCGCCCAACGTCAAAA
>CAYGMX010000168.1:0-6362 GCA_964351055.1 uncultured Loktanella sp.
ACGGGGATTTTCAGGAATTCAACACGGTCGCGCGGGCATTGCCGGCCTTCGAAGAAGCCTTTTCCGCACTGGGGCACAACGCGATCGTGCAGACCAGAAACGGCTATATGTCGGTCGAAGATGTATATCCGGGCGACGATGTCCGGCTTGCCGATGGAAACTATGAAACGCTCTTGTGGCGGGGCAGGATAACGCTCAGCCCCGGACAACAGACCGAAAACGCATCCGAAGTCACGATGACACGGGTAACCGGCGACGCATTGGGCGACAACCGTCCGACACAAGATCTGGTGCTTGGTCCGGCGGCGCGCCTCTTGTACCGCTCAAGCGGTATCCGCAAGGTAACCGGCTGTGATGCGGCCTTTATTCCGGCGGCTGATTTTGTCGACGGGAACAATATCCTGTCCCTGCGTCCCAGCGGGCCGGTCAGCGTCTTCCAGTTCGGCTTTGCAAAACAGCGCTCTTTGCTCGTGAACGGCATCGAGATCGAAACGCTGCACCCCGGCACCGCGTTCAACCTTGGTCTGCGGGGCGATACCTTGCGCGAGTATCTTTCGCTATTCCCGCATAAAAATGCATTCGAGGATTTCGGCATTCTGGAAAACCCCCGCCTGCGCCTGCGGGACCTAGAGCTGATTGGCTAGGCCAACGGGCGTGATCCTGACCGACCGCGCCCAGAACCGCCATAACAAAAGCGCCGCAGCAACCGCCAAACCGATCACCAGCCCAAGCCAAAGCCCGACCGCCCCATATCCCAGCGGAAACGCAAGGATATAGCTGACAGGCAAGCCGATGAGCCAATAACTGATCGTTGCCATTACCATGGGGACCGTCGTATCCTGCACGCCGCGCAACAGGCCGATGGCCAGAACCTGCAACCCGTCAACCAACTGGAACAGCGCGGCGACCATCACCAGAGTGGCGCCGATCTGCAAAAGTGTCACCCGCTCCGGCTCGTTTGGATCAATGAACAGAGACACCAGCGTTTCCGGCATCGACAGAAAAATGAGCGAGGTCACAACCGCATAAAGTGCCGACATTCCAATCGCAGTGATACCGCCGCGGCGCAACGCAGCCTCGTCCCTGCGGCCCAAGGCGCGGCCCGCGCGCACAGTCGCGGCCTGACTGAAGCCGATATGCACCATGAATGTCAGGCTGGCCAACTGGATCGCGATGCCATGGGCGGCTAGCTCGATTGCGCCGATCCATCCCATCATGACAGCAGAGGCCGCAAAAAGCCCGCCTTCCGCCAAAGAGGTCAGGCCAATGGGCCAGCCCAAAAGATAGACCCGCTTCAATATCTCGGTGTCGCTTCGCCAGAAATTCTTGAACAGTTGGAACTGCGGGAGGGTGCGCAAGATGTAGATGACAAGGATCACCACTGTTGCCACTGTCACGGTCAGCGAAGCAATCGCCGCCCCTTGGATGCCCAGTTCTGGCATCCCCCAATTGCCAAAGATCAGCGCATAATTCACAAAACCGTTCAGGACAGCCGTACCGATCGTGGCCCACAGAATGATTGCCGTGTGTTCCATCGCCGCCAGAAAGGATTTCAGCGTCATCACAAGCAGCGCAGGCACCATCTGCCAGATCACGATCTGCAAATAGATATGCGCCAGCCGCGCGACATCTGGGTCCTGCCCGATAGCGATCAGGATCTCTTCGGCCCAGAAGAACGGGATCGTGACCGCCAGACCGTAAAAGATCGACAGCCAGAGCCCCATACGGGTGACACGGCGCACCTGCACATCGTCGTTTGCCTCTGCCGCTGCGGCCACCAAGGGGGTGACTGCCTGCGCAAATCCCGCACCGACGATGAAGATCACGAAAAACAGCGTGCTGGCGATGGTCGATGCGGCCAAAGCCTTTACTTCGTACCAGCCCAGCATGACCGTATCGGTGATATGGATCGCGAATTGCGCAAGATTGCTCAGGATGAGCGGCATCCCCAGTTTCCAGATCGCACGGCTGTGGTCTTGATATGTCTGCGCGACAGGTTCCATGCGCAAGCCTTAGGGCGCGGCAAAGGATTGGTAAAGACCTATCAGAAGCTGCGCAGCACCAACTGGCTGGCAAGGACCACGACGATAGCACCTGCCATTACCTCGGCCCATGCGAGGGTCCGCGCAACCGCACCGTGACCGACCAGTTGCAACGTACTTTCGCGAAATCCCACCGCTGCAAAGGCGACCATGACCGTGATGCTTGCCGTGCCAAGCCCCATCACAAATGCGCCGACAATTCCGGCCCAGTCGATATCCAACCGCCATGTCAGGATCAGCAGGAACAGCGCACCCGTACAGGGCCGTACCGCGATACTGCCGACAACTGCCAGCGCCTCGCGCCATGTCCCGACCGCTGCGGCCTGTTCGGGTGTCGGCCCATGGGCATGCCCGCATGTGGCGCAGACAGCTGCATCGCCCTCATGGGCGTGATTATGCCTGTGCTCATGTCGGGGGCGCAGATGCCGTATTCCGCGCACAAAAAGCCAAAGGCCCACAGCACCAATCAAAGCGTAGCTGAGCGGGGCAAGCAGATCATCTGCAAAATCCGTCATCTGCGCCCTGCCCCAGCCCAGCACGAAAACCGCCAGATAGACAAAAACCACCGCTGTCGCCGCCTGTGCAAGCGATGCAGCCAGCGCCAGCCCTGCCAGCTTTCCGGCCGGTACACGCGATCCCGCACCATATCCGCCGATCACCAGCTTACCATGCCCAGGCCCTGCCGCATGCACAAAACCGTAAGCGAAACACAGCCCCCAGAGGCTGGCAAGCGCACCTGCCTCGCCTGCGCGCAATCCGCGCAAGGCGCGCGCCATCGCGTTTTGCACCTGAAGCTGGCTTTCGGCCGCAAGGCGCACAACCTGATCGGCCCCGCCAAAGCCCCAAAGCCAGAGCGCAAAGCCCCCCAAGGCGGAAAAGATCACAAGGGGCCAGCGCATGTCACAACAATGGTATCGGCAAAGGCATCGCCAATGGCCGGAAAATAATCATCGGGGCCGACATCACTGGCCTGCTGCCCCCCAAGCAAGCTTTCTGCCAAAGCATAAGCCGCATCGATATCGGCCGGAATGATCTCAGCAGTGCAATCCGTGCGCCCTTCGATCAGGACCGGACCGCGCAGGTCGTAGGCGGTATAGAAAGACGGATCAAAAACACGTATCCGGAGCGGCGCCTCTGCGTCAGCCAGTTGCGGCACGGGGCGCAGGTGCGCTTCGTGGAACAGACCATCTGCATAGGTCATGGTATGATCGCGCTTTTCGCCAAGCGCCAGAACCGCATCGCCCTGCATAACCTCCAGATCGCCCGCATATTCGGGCGGCCAAGCTGTGATCTGCGCATCCAGCAAATCCTGTTCGGCAGAGGTCAGAACAAGGTCGCCATCCATGTCGACCCCCAGATCGGTCGTCACCAGAAGCGAGAACAGATCGTCATAGTACCAGTCCAGCTTGATCCCAAGACTGCCCTCTGCATCAAACACAACGGTCACTTGCGCCTCGACAAAAACATGCGGGTGTGCGCCCAAGCTGGCAGGCATGGCCAAGGTGGCAATCAGGGGAAGGGTCAGACGCATATCCATTATCTAAGGCGGGGGCGGCCTGCCGACAATGCACTCTTTGTGTCGGTCAGCGGGGGTTCGCGTCCTGTTCCGGTCACAGATGCCTCAAACCCCCGTCGCTGTGAACTTGTCCATCAGATAGGGACCGGACAGCACCGGCGGATAAGCATCCGATCCATCCAGCGGGACGATCAGCGCTTCCCAGTCAGGTTGATGGAAGAACGCGAGCGACTGGCGCGCGGGCTGGCCCGGTCTTGCGACCACGCGGTGCAGGGTGCTGACCCAGCGGTCCGCCGTCCAGCGCGCCATCAGGTCACCGATATTGATGACGAAGGCGCCCTCTGGCGCGGGGACATCGACCCAAGCGCCGCCCTGCTGCACCTGCAAACCCTGACTGCCGGCTTGCGGCAACAGGATCGTGAGCGACCCATAGTCCGTATGCGCCCCCGCCCTTTGTTGCTTGTCCAATGGCACATCAACGGTCGCGGGGTAATGCAAGGCACGCAGCGCCGAAATCGGATGGGCAATGAAAGGATCGAAATGATCTGCTGGCAGGTCCAACGCTGCCGCAAAGGCGCGCATGACCCGGGCCGCCAAGTCTTCCATCGCTGTATAATAGGCCTCCCACGCCGCGCGAAAGCCGGGCAGGTCGGGCCACAGTGTCAGCTGATAGCAGAAATCCAGTGCCGCAGGGTTGGCATTTACGGGCACCCGCAAAGGGCCGCCGTTGAAACTCTCTTTCAGATCCGGCGGTGTGTCCTCGCCCTTGGACCGCGCCAGCGCCTCGGCATCAGGTCCCAGATAGCCGTAAGGATAGCCCTGAAACGGCGGCGAAACCGCCTGCTTGGCTTCTGCATCCTGCGCAAAGAACGCTTCTGCGGCCTCCCACACATCCGTAATCACCGCAGGCTCAACTCCATGCCCTTCCAACACCAGAAATCCGGTGTCACGGCAGATGCGGTCCAGATCGCGCGCCAAGGCACCGCGTGCGTCGGGAGGTGCGCCCTCGAAGGCCGCCAGATCAAACCGCGCAAACGTCATCCCAGCACATCGCGCCACGAATGTTTGGGCGCAAAGCCCACCATCGCCTTGGCCTTGTCGTTGGCATAGAATGTCTCGTCAGGGCGCATCTGACGCTTGACCGGCACACCCTCGTAGAACTGCGTAATGACCTCATCAGAGGTCAGGCCCACCGACATATCGTCGTTGGATACGTTGAAGACCTGATAGCCAAGTCCGTCGGTTTTCAGGCAGCAATCCACCATATGCCCCAGATCGCGGGCATCGATATAGGCAAAGATATTGCGGCGGCGCAGAGCCGGATCGTCCATATAGGCGGGAAAGTTTGCCGCGTATTCATGCGGCTCGATCACGTTGTTGATGCGCAGGGAATAGATATCGCTGCCGGTGCGGGCCTGAAACGACTTGCCCGTCATCTCGTTGCAGACCTTGGACATGGCATAGCTGTCATGGGGGACCGTGGGGTGATCCTCGTCTATGGGCACATAGTCTGGCTTTAGCTCACCATCGGCAAAACACACGGCATAGGTGGTTTCGGAGCTGGCAAAGATGATCTTGGGGATGCCCAGTTTGACCGCCGCTTCGATCACATTGTAGGTGGTGATGGTGTTCTGGCGGAAACACTCGCCATCGGTGCCGATCATCACGCGCGGCACAGCGGCGAAATGCACGACCGCGTCATACTTGGGCACACCGGTGCCGGCATCCAACTCGTGAAAATCTGCAAACTGCGACATTGCGCCAATGACCTGCCCCGCATCGGTCAGATCAATCAGCAATTCGGACACATCCAACCCCGAAGGGGCCATATCCGCATTCACGACCGTATGGCCCTGCCCCTGCAAATAGGTGATCGCATGTTTGCCAGCCTTGCCGCTGCCGCCTGTAAAAAATACACGCATGTCGGTTTCCTCTTTATTCTGATGTCGGTGGGGACCGGTGCAGGGCACAGGTCACTGGTCTGTTCGGGGGCATCATGGCCGCGTTTCGCGGCATGGAAAACCCCTACTTTCGCGGGCGGGTAAAGACCATCTTCTGATCAGCAAGATCGGACTTGGCCCCAAGCCATGCATAAGCAAGCAGCGCAGGTTCACGGTCACCTACGGTGATGCGGTGCAGATGATCGGGTGGATTGAAAATCATCGACCCCGGAACATAGACACCCTGATGGTTTTCCGACACGGCCCCCGACAAGCACACATAGCTTTCGGTGATCCCCTTGTGGGCATGGGCGGGATAGGTGCAGCCGGGTGCGAAAAGGACAACGCCCAATATGATCTCGGTCGTCACGACAGGGCCCTGTGGCCCTGCGATTTCGGCATAAGCATAGTTCTGCACCAGACCCGCAGGGACCTTCTCATAGCCATACTGCCATGACAGCGTGCCGCTCACTGCCTCCAGACTGCGGATGACCGATGCCATCGTGCCAGACCTGCCCTCGTCCAAAGCGCGGCGCAAATGGGCCGTCACCGGTTTTTCAGCGCGCGGCTGCAACTGTACCGGACCATCAGCCTTGATGACACGGTTGATCGCCTCGCGGGCCAGACGCTGGTGACTGCGGATGCGGGTACTGCCACCGGCGGGCAAATGGCGGTAAAGCTCGTAGAATTCGGTCAGCAGATAGCGCCAATCGGGCAAGGCCTTTACGGTTTTGACAGGTTCAGTCATCAGCGCTCCAATCATCCATGGCCCCGTCTGCCATAGGCGGGCGCGCAGGACAAACCCGATCTGCGCTGGCAAGTGCGAGAGCTTGGCCTTGTGCGGATAGCAGGCCGCGACTGGGC
>CAYGMX010000169.1:0-6294 GCA_964351055.1 uncultured Loktanella sp.
ATCCGTGATCCCGTCGCTCCTGGGCGGCTCGGATACACTGATGATCGGCAAGGTGCTTTACGAGGAATTCTTTGCCAACCGCGACTGGCCGGTCGCGGGGGCCGTGGCCGTTATTCTGCTCTTGATCCTGATCATCCCCATCGTGCTGTATCAGCGCAACGAGCAAAAGATGATGGAGGCCGAGAAATGAGGCGGCTGACGTGGTTCAATGCAACATCGCTCACTTTGGGATTTGCATTCCTCTATATCCCGATGCTGGTGGTGATCATCTACAGCTTTAACGAATCCCGCCTTGTTACTGTATGGGGCGGCTTTTCGACCAAATGGTATGGCGAGCTTTTGCAGAACGAGGCTTTCCTTGATGCGGCATGGGTCACGTTCAAAGTGGGGTTTGCCTCTTCGATCATTGCCACTATCCTTGGCACGATGGGCGCATACGTTCTTGTGCGTGGCGGGCGCTTTTACGGGCGGACGCTCTTTTCTGGGATGATGTATGCACCGCTGGTCATGCCCGAAGTCATCACAGGGCTGTCGCTCTTGCTGCTGTTCATCTCGATCGGTCTGGACCGGGGGTTGTTCACCATCGTCTTGGCCCATGCGACCTTTTCGATGTGCTATGTCTCGGTCGTGGTCAGTTCGCGGTTGGTCAGCTTTGACCGGTCCGTCGAAGAGGCGGCCCTCGACCTTGGGTGTACCCCGTTCGAGGCCTTTCGTCTGGTCACGCTGCCGATCATCGCACCCGCCGTCATTTCAGGCTGGTTGCTGGCGCTGACCCTGTCCTTGGACGATCTGGTGATCGCATCATTTGTGGCCGGTCCATCGGCAACCACTTTGCCGATCAAGGTGTTCAGTTCCATCAGGCTAGGGGTCAGTCCGGAGATCAACGCGCTGTCCACGATCCTGATCCTGATCGTCACTATCGGCACGATCACCGCCTCGATCACGACCAAACGTGCGGTCTTGCGCAAGAAGCAGGAACAGCAGATGGCAGAGCAGTCAGCCTAGCCGCAGGGCCTTACAACAAGTGCCCCGACTTTGCGGCCTTTGTGGCAAGATAGGCATGGTTGTGGCGGTTGCCCCCGACCTTCAGGGGAACGCGTTCCGAAACGGTGATACCGCAGCTTTCCATGCGGGCCACTTTGGCGGGGTTGTTTGTCATCAGCCGGACCGCTGAAAACCCCATACGCTTGAGAATATCCGCGCCGATCCGGAAATCGCGTTCGTCATCCTCGAACCCAAGTCTGTGGTTCGCCTCGACCGTGTCAAAACCCTGATCCTGCAAGGAATAGGCGCGCATCTTGTTGGCAAGACCTATACCGCGACCTTCCTGATTGAGATAAAGCAGGAGGCCCGCGCCCTCGGCCCCCATCTGGGACAAGGCTCCGCGCAACTGCGGACCACAATCGCATTTCAGCGAACCCAGCAGATCACCGGTAAAGCAGGCAGAGTGCAGGCGCGACAAAACGGGCTTAGACCTGTCAGGCTGGCCGATCTCGACGGCGTAATGTTCCTCCGCGCCATCATCGGGGCGGAAGATATGCAGGCGTCCGGCTTCGGACACATCCAGCGGCAATCTGGCCGATATGATCGGATTGAGCGGACTAAGCCCCGTATCAAGGGCGGCTTCTGCCGGTACCAGCGTCAGATTGTTGAGGCTTGCGAATTCAGATGCGTTTTCAAGCGGCAAGACCAATGCAGCGGGTAACAAGCGTGCAGCCTTGACCAGTGCGATCGCGGCACGGTGCAGGTCTGCCGACCCTTCCCGCGCTGTTTGCAGCGGTCCTTTCATCGGGGCGCGCAAATCATCGGCAGGGTCCGCAATCGCACGTACCCACGACAGTTTGGCATCCGGTGGCAGCACGATCCGCGCAATATCACCATCATAGGCCCGTGCCTTGAGCGTCTGCGCCCGCCATCCCGTCACGGCAAGAACAGCAGCCCCCCCAAGGGTGCGCAAATCCGCAAGCCGCGCGGCATCCAGTGTTTCCGCCGCCAGAACCAACGCCCCGCCGTCCAGCACAACAGGCACGCCCATCCGCAGATCGGCGCGGGCGCGAGCCAGTCTTTCTGTAATATCGGGGGCGAAACTCATCTGGTGGGGCCTCTTGTTTGTTTCAACTGATAGCTGTTTCACAGGGAAAGTGAAACAATTGAGAGGTCAATCACACATCCGTGTGAAATTTCCGTCGCTCCGCTTGTTCGCATCGTAACAAGAATACAATTGTAAGAGTGTAATGAAGGAGAAAGTCATGGGACAGCTCAAGAGAATTTTGCTGGTAGACGATGATGACGATCTGCGCGAGGCGCTGGGCGAACAGTTGTTGATGACCGAAGACTTTGATGTCTTTGAGGCCGACGATGGCGCGAGTGCGATGGTGAAAGCCAAGGAAGGTCTTTACGACCTGATGATCCTTGATGTGGGCTTGCCCGATACGGACGGGCGCGAATTGTGCCGCCTGATGCGCAAGCAAGGGGTAAAATGCCCGATTGTGATGCTGACCGCCCAAGACAGCGACGCCGATACGATTTATGGCCTTGATGCGGGGGCCAACGATTACATCAGCAAACCGTTCAAGTTTCCTGTGCTTCTGGCCCGTATTCGCAGCCAGTTGCGCACGCACGAACAGTCCGAAGATGCCGTGTTCCAGCTTGGGCCATATACTTTCAAGCCAGCGCAAAAGATGCTGATTACGGAAGACGACAAGAAGGTGCGCCTGACAGAGAAGGAAACCAATATCCTCAAGTTCCTTTATCGCGCGACCGAAGGTGTGGTTGCCCGCGATGTACTGCTGCACGAGGTCTGGGGCTATAATGCGGGTGTCACCACGCACACATTAGAGACACATATCTACCGTCTTCGCCAAAAAATAGAACCAGATCCGTCAAATGCCCGCCTTCTTGTGACCGAATCCGGGGGCTATAGATTAGTGGCGTAGTACTCCATCCCGGTGATCTGGCCCTTCCCTGCCAGGTTACCGGGTTCCCAAGATCCCGCCGGAGATCGGGTTATATCTCCACCTCCCTGTTGGACTTGCCCGGGCCTTGTGCCCGGGCTTTTTTTTGGCTCTGGTTATTTGTCCAAGGCGGATTATGTTCCAGAACACACCAAAGGGAGATCAAAGATGAAAACTGCAAAAGACTTCATGGAAGAGGCCAATGCCGTGGTCCCCAAGCTGAACGCATCAGACGCAATTGCCAAATACAAGGCTGGCGGCGGGGTATTCGTCGACGTCCGCGATAGTGGTGCGATTGCAAAGACGGGCACAATTGCCGGTGCACACAGGATCGCGCGCGGCATGATGGAATTTGTCGCCGATCCGGCGACGGCTTACCACAACGACGCCCTACAGAAAGATGCCGAGATCTATCTGGTCTGTGGCGCAGGCGGACAGGCGGCCCTTGCGGGTAAGACACTGATGGAAATGGGCTTTACCAACGTCACAAACATCGGAGGCTTTGGTGACTGGAAAGAAGCTGGCGGCGCGATCGAGGATTAATCCAGCGCTTGGTCCCAATCGGCGATAAGGTCGCTGACATCCTCGATCCCGACAGAGACACGGATCAGGTTTTCCGGAATACCGGTGTGCGGTTCAATCGTATGCCGGTGTTCCACAAGGCTTTCCACGCCACCCAACGAGGTTGCCCGCAAAAACAATTGCAACTTGCCGACGGCGCGCAGCGCATCGGTTCGCCCGCCTTTGACCAGCACTGACATGAGCCCGCCAAACCCCCCCTGCATCTGTTTGGTCGCGGTCGCGTAGCCGGGGTGGCTTGGCAAGCCGGGGTAGTACACGTTTTCCACTTTCGGATGCGCCATCAGATACTCCGCCAGCACTTGGGCGTTCTGCGACATGCGTTCCACGCGCAGGGGCAAAGTGCGCATCGCGCGAATCAACAGCCATGCCTCGAACGGGCCCAGAATCGCGCCTGCCATCTTTCGGTCACTTTTGACCGCCTGCCAGATTGTGGCATCTTTGGCGCGTGTGGACAGAACGCCCGCCAGCACATCAGAGTGGCCGTTGATCCCTTTGGTCGCCGAATGCATGACGATATCGGCCCCATGATCCAAGGCACGGGTCAGGATCGGGGTCGCTGCGGTGGCATCAACAACAAGTGTCGCATCGGTGAGATCGGCAAGCGCCTGAATATCGACCGTCTTCAGCCACGGGTTCGAAGGCGTTTCGACAAAGACCAGATCGGCCTTTTGCGTCTGGCAGGTCGCCAGCAGGTCATCGGCATCGACCTCGATCAGGGTGATCTCGCGCCGCGCGCAGAAATCGCGGACCCATGCCGTTGTGCCCCAGTAGATGCCCGATTGCAAAATCGCCTTTCCGCCATTTGGCAGGGTGCGGAAGACCGCCGCAATCGCGGCCATGCCGGACGGAAACAGCAGCGTTTCGGCGGCATTTTCCAGCGCGCACAAGACTGCTTCGGCCTGACGCAGGTTGTCGGAATTGTCACGCGAATAGATGTTGTCAGGGCGGACGAGTTCGTAATTCGCGTCGCGCAGAAAGGTTGTCGAAGGTTGCAAAGCCGGAACGACGCCACCCGATTGCGGGTCAAGCGCGCCTGCGGCATGGGCGGCGATGGTAGCGGGGCGGTGTGATTTATCCATGACGCTTTGTGCCGCGTGGCGCAGGCAAGATGCAAGCCCGCATCGTCAGTGCTCAGGTGACAAAGTCATCGCGGCTGTAGCCTTGCAAGAACAAGAGCGCGGTCAGATCGCCATGGTTGATCCGTACATCGCATTGTGCCTGCACCGCCGGTTTGGCATGCAAGGCAACGCCTGTTCCCGCAAGCCCCAGCATGCCAAGGTCGTTCGCCCCGTCACCTACGGCCAGCACATCGGCGGGCAAGATGCCCAGCCGTGATGTGATCTCTTGCAACGCCTCTACCTTGGCGGCTTTGCCAAGGATCGGGCGGGCGACTTCGCCGGTCAGTTTGCCGTGGGCGACCAGCAGCGTGTTCGCGCGGTTTTCATCAAAACCAAGTGCTGCGGCGACCCGTGCGGTAAAGGCCGTGAACCCGCCAGAAACCAGTGCCGTATAGGCTCCGTTGCCCTTCATCGTGTTCACCAGTTCATAGCCGCCGGGCATGTAGGTGATCCGCTGGTCCAGCACTTGTTCGATCATGGGTTCCGGCAGGTCCTTGAGCAGCCCGACCCGCTTGATCAGTGCCGCCTCGAAATCCAGTTCCCCGTTCATCGCCCGCGCGGTGATATCGGCGACATAGGCACCAACCCCTGCCTCTGCGGCCAGTTCGTCGATACATTCCTGCCGGATCATGGTGCTGTCCATATCGGCCAGAAGCATCTTCTTGCGCCGCCCTTCAAGCGGTTGGACAACAAGGTCGACACAGGCCTGTTGCAAATCGGCCCAGACATCCCATTGGTTATCGGGCACCGCAGGGATCACGAATTCCGCCGCCTCGTCAATGGCCAGCCAGTTGGCATCGCCGCCACCCCAAGCATTGCGCAGGTTATCCACCAGTGCTGCATCAAGATTACGCTCTTGCGGGGTGGTGATCAGGGTAACAACCTGCATGGCAGACCTCTTTGCATTGATATCCGAGGTCTACCGCTGTCAGGCGTGTTTGCCACCCCCCTAAAAGTCGAAAAGCTCGCTCAGAAAGCTTTCGCGCTTCTTGCGCGGACGACCGGCATAGTGGTCATCGTCGTAACGGTCGCCTTTTGCAGCACGTGGCGGTGGCGGCGGCGCTACATCGGCAGAGCGTTCTATGATCTTGTCCAGTTCGCCCCTGTCCAGCCAGACGCCGCGACATTCGGGGCAATAATCAATCTCGACCCCGCTGCGATCAGAGATAACAAGGGTGGCACCGTCGATGGGACATTTCATTGCGTGATCCTTTTTTGTGTTCTCGCGATAGATGGGAATACGGTTTTTCACTTGCAACAGATGCGGCGTCACGTCGCGGGTTTCCGATGCGCGTCGCGGATGTCGCAAAAATAGGACTGACTGCCGCAACTGATCCGTTTTTCCACTTGTGAGGCGGCTGATCTCGCTCTATCTGCGGCAGTGGGACACCCTTCCCCAACGAAGGGCGCATATCTGTGAGGATACCAGCAATGGTGATGACCAAACCGGCAGCGCGGCCGGCTAACGCGCGTTTTTCTTCCGGCCCCTGTGCCAAACCCCCCGTCTGGAAACTTGATGCTTTGCGTGACGCCCCCTTGGGCCGGTCGCACCGTGCGGGCGTTGGCAAGGCCAAACTGGCCGAAGCCATCGACCTGACCCGCGAGATTTTGGGCGTCCCTGCCGATTACCGGATCGGGAT
>CAYGMX010000170.1:0-4359 GCA_964351055.1 uncultured Loktanella sp.
AGGAAACTTTTTCTCGAACCCCGCCAGATCGACAAGGTCCAGCACCCGCGCTACACGGTCCGCCTGCTCAGTCTTGGAAAACCCCATGATCTCAAGCGGCAGCTTCACATTCCCGCCAATCGTGCGCCACGGATAAAGCCCTGCCGCCTGAAAAACATACCCATAGGCGCGGGCCATCCGCGCCTCGTCGGGGGTCATGCCATTGACGGTGATCTTACCGCCTGTCGGATGCTCCAGCCCCGCGATACAGCGCAAGAACGTGGTCTTGCCGCAGCCCGACGGGCCGATAAACGATACGAACTCGCCCTTCGCAATCTCAAGGTTGACGTCCTTGAGCGCATGGACGGGGCCATCACCCGTCTCGAACGTCAGGTTCAGACCCTGCGCATTAATCGTCATCTCAGCAGCCACACATCACCCCGCAGTCCCAAAGGACCTCAACCCTAAACACCCGTCGCCGGAATACCTGTCCGTTCCACAGGCCGTGGCGCGGTCAATTCCTTCCACTTCGACAGGGCGGTGTTCGTCGGCGTGTTCGCCTCGCGTTTCACAAACTTGCCGTGGCCTTCCTGCGTGCGTACGTCCCCGTCATGGATCGCCACATGGCCGCGCGTCAGGGTAAAGCGCGGCAGGCCTTTCACTGCTTTCCCCTCGAATACGTTATAGTCGATGGCGGATTGCTGGGCGCTGGCCATGATCGTCTTGGATTTCTCAGGGTCCCAGACCACCAGATCGGCATCTGCCCCCACAAGAACAGCACCCTTGCGTGGATAGCAGTTCAGCACCTTTGCGATATTGGTCGAGGTCACGGCGACAAACTCGTTCATCGTCAAACGGCCCGTTGCCACACCATGGGTCCAAAGCATCGGCATCCGGTCCTCAAGCCCGCCAGTGCCATTCGGAATCTTCGTGAAATCCCCCACCCCATAGCGTTTCTGCTCGGTGGTAAAGGCACAGTGGTCCGTTGCAACCACACTCAGAGACCCCGACTGCAATCCGGCCCACAGGCTATCCTGATGCATCTTGTTACGGAACGGGGGCGACATGACGCGGCGGGCGGCATGGTCCCAGTCCTTGTTGAAATACTCTGATTCATCCAGCGTCAGATGCTGGATCAGCGGCTCACCCCAGACACGCTTGCCCTGCATACGGGCACGGCGGATCGCCTCGTGTGCTTCTTCACAGGACACATGCACGATATAGAGCGGCACGCCGGTCATATCGGCGATCATGATCGCACGGTTGGCCGCCTCGCCCTCCACTTGGGGGGGACGGGAATAGGCATGCGCCTCTGGCCCCGTATTGCCCTCGGCCAGCAGCTTGGCGGACAATTCGGCCACCACATCGCCATTCTCGGCATGGACCATCGCAATGGCGCCCAATGAAGCCAGACGTGAAAAGGATGCGTACATCTCGTCGTCGTTCACCATCAAGGCACCCTTATAGGCCATGAAGTGCTTGAAGGTATTGATCCCGCGATCCTTGACCACGCTTTCCATCTCGTTGAACACCTGTTCGCCCCACCAAGTGACCGCCATGTGGAAGGAATAGTCGCAGTTCGCGCGGCCTGACTTGTTGTCCCACATCTGAAGCGCATCATGCAGGCCCTGACCGGGGGCAGGCAGGGCGAAATCGACAACCATCGTGGTGCCGCCGGACAGTGCCGCGCGGGTCCCGCTTTCAAAATCATCGGTGGAATAGGTGCCCATGAAAGGCATTTCCAGATGCGTATGCGGATCAATCCCGCCGGGCATGATATAGCAACCTGTCGCATCCAGTTGCTCGTCGCCTCTCAGGTCCGGCCCGATCTCGACGATCTTGCCGCCATCAACCAACACATCAGCCTTATAGGTCAGGTCAGCAGTGACGATAGTTCCGTTCTTGATGACTTTGGTCATGATCTTGTCTCCCTGTCTGCCTTTGCTGGGGCTTTCATCTTCTTTTGTTCAAAAATACCTCGGGGGAGGCGCACCGCGCCCGGGGGCAGCGCCCCCTCTTCTACCCCACGATCTCCGCGGTCTCGACCACCGCATGAAACAGCACATCCGTCCCCGCCGCGGCCCATTCCGGTGAAATCTCTTCCGCCTCGTTGTGGCTCAATCCATCCACGCAAGGGCACATGATCATCGCGGTCGGGTAAAGATCATTGATCCAGCAGGCATCATGACCCGCGCCTGACACGATATCCATATGACTGTAGCCCAGCCGCTCTGCTGCGTCGCGTACAGCTTTCACGCAACCCTCATCAAAGGCGGGCGGATCAAACTGGCCGACGATCTGCGCCTCGAAACTCACGCCGATCTCTGTGCAGATCTGCGGGGCGCGGTCCATCAATTCGGCGACCATGGCGTTGAGCTTGTCCAGCAGGTGGGTGCGCATGTCGACGGTAAAGACAACCTTGCCAGGGATGATGTTGCGCGAGTTGGGGTAAACATCGATATGCCCGATGGCTCCAACGGCATTGGGCTGGTTCTTCATCGCGATCTCATGCACCAGTTCGGTGATCAGCGCCAAACCACGGCCCGCGTTCTTGCGCATATGCATGGGGGTCGATCCGGTGTGACTTTCCTTGCCGGTCACCGTACACTCGATCCAGCGCAGGCCCTGGCCGTGGGTGACAACGCCAATCTGCTTGCCTTCGGTCTCCAGAATTGGCCCTTGTTCGATATGGAGTTCAAAAAAGGCATGCATCTTGCGGTCGCCAACCTTTTCGGGACCTTTCCAGCCGATCCGCTCCAACTCGTCACCAAACCGCTTGCCTTTGGCATCCACGCGGTCATTGGCCCATTCCAGCGTGTGCTTGCCCGCGAACACGCCAGAGGCCAGCATCGCAGGGGCATAGCGAGTGCCTTCCTCATTGGTCCAATTCGTGACGACAATCGGGTGTTTCGTCTTGATATCCAGATCATTCATGGTGCGGATGATTTCCAGACCACCCAGAACGCCCAGCACACCATCATATTTACCGCCCGTGGGCTGCGTATCCAGATGCGAGCCAACGTAGACCGGCAGGGCGTCAGGGTCTGTGCCCTCGCGGCGGGCAAACATATTACCGATCTCGTCAACACCCATGGTGCAGCCTGCGGCCTCGCACCAGCTTTGAAACAAATGACGCCCTTCGCTGTCTTCGTCGGTCAGTGTCTGGCGGTTGTTGCCGCCCGCAATGCCGGGGCCGATCTTGGCCATCTCCATCAGGCTGTCCCAAAGCCGCGCGCCATTGATCTTGAGGTTCTCGCCGGGGGCTGCCATGGGGGGTCTCCTTCGTCTTGGTTTGACCAACTGGTCAAAACAACGCTAACAGAGGGAAAGTATCAGTCAAGTTCTCCGCTCGGATTACAGGCAGATGCGGACAAAGCTGGCAAAAGAGGGCGGGGATGCCCGCTCTGCGCCTGAATTTTGAGCAAAGGACCGGCATGACCAAAGCGCCCACCCGCATCCAGAAACGCAATCGCGCGGCAATCCTGACAGCTGGTCTTGAGGTTTTTTCCCAGTTCGGCTTTCGCGGAACAACTTTGGACCAGATCGCTGATGCGGCAGGTCTTTCCAAGCCGAACCTGCTTTATTATTTTCCATCCAAAGAGGCGATCCATACCGCGTTGCTGGCACGACTTTTGGAAACATGGCTGGACCCGCTCAAGTCCCTTGACGAGAACGGAGACCCCGTCAAGGAAATTATGAGCTACGCACAGCGCAAGCTGGCAATGAGCCGTGATTACCCCCGCGAAAGCCGTCTATTCGCCAATGAAATCCTGCAAGGCGCGCCCCGCATCGAAGACATATTGCGCACAGACCTCAAAGCCCTTGTCGATCAAAAGGCCGCCGTGATCCGTGCATGGGTGCAGGCCGGAAAGATCGCGGATATCGACCCGCACCACCTGATTTTCTCAATCTGGGCCTTGACGCAGCACTATGCCGACTTTGATGTCCAAGTGCGGGCCGTTTTGGGCGACAAAGCGCCTTACGACGGGGCCACTGTGTTTCTTGATATGCTTTATGCAAAACTCTTGCGGCCTTAACCAGTTCTTCACCTAAGATTAGCAGAACTGGAGGCATGCAGATTATCCATGCCTCTACAGTCCGTCATCCTGTCGCAAACCCGAGTTGGTGCGCGCGGGTCTTTGATGCACGCGCTGCGCGCACTGGCGGCATTGTGCGTCGGGCCGTGCGTGACGTTGAACGGGAAATCGGGCGCGCTTCCTTTGTAGACGAGGTGAGCAGACGCGGCTTTCACCTGATCGAATGCGGCGGCCAATTCATTGTCATCTGCAATGCGGGACAGTTGATCGTCCATACCTGACGCCGAAAATCTTCGTACGAAGATTTTCGGACCGTCCCAAGAATTTTTGGCAAAAATTCTTG
>CAYGMX010000170.1:4459-6272 GCA_964351055.1 uncultured Loktanella sp.
GTATAGCCCTTTTCGTCCATCCAGTCCGACAGACCGCTGATCATTTCCTGCACGATCTTGAAACCATAAGTCATCGCCGCCGTGCAGACCTGCACATTACCACACCCAAGGCTGATGTATTCCGCCGCATCGCGCCATGTTGTGACACCACCTATTCCGCTGATCGGCAGACCGTGGGTTTCGGGATTGCGCGCGATCTCGGATACCATCGACAGGGCGATCGGTTTGACAGCCGGCCCGCAATAGCCGCCGTGCGACCCCTTGCCGTCAATCGACGGTTCCGGCGACATGGTATCAAGGTTCACGGATGTAATCGAATTGATCGTATTGATCAGGCTGACCGCATCCGCCCCACCCCGCATCGCCGCAGCAGCAGGTTTGCGCACATCGGTGATATTGGGCGTCAGCTTTACGATCACCGGCTTGTCGTAATACTGCTTGCACCAGCGCGTGACCATTTCGATATATTCAGGGACCTGCCCGACAGCCGCCCCCATGCCCCGTTCGGACATCCCGTGAGGGCAGCCAAAATTCAGCTCGATCCCGTCAGCGCCGGTTTCCGCAACGCGTGGCAGAATATCCTTCCACGCCTGTTCTTCACATGGCACCATGATCGACACGATCATTGCGCGGTCTGGATAGTCGGCCTTGACGCGGGTGATTTCATCCAGATTGGTTTGCAAGGGCCGGTCGGTGATCAGCTCGATATTGTTGAGCCCCAACAACCGCCTGTCCGCCCCATAGATCGCACCATAGCGCGGGCCATTGACGTTGACGACCGGTGGTCCTTCGGACCCCAGCGTCTTCCAGACCACACCGCCCCAGCCCGCCTCGAACGCGCGGCGGACGTTGTATTCCTTGTCCGTTGGCGGGGCAGAGGCCAGCCAGAACGGGTTCGGGGATGTGATCCCCAGAAAATTTGTTGTCAGATCAGCCATTTTAGTTGCTCCCCATCAAGGTTGCATGAATATCCATTGCCGCATCGCGCCCTTCGGCGACGGCAGTCACAGTCAGGTCGTCGCCACCGCTGGCGCAATCGCCACCGGCCCAGACACCGGCAAGGCTGGTACGCCCCGCGCCACTGACAGCGATTTTGCGCCCTTCCAGCGTCAGGCCGGCATCTGTTGTCAGGGTCTGTCCGATTGCCTTGAACACCTGATCGGCGGCAAGGCGCACCGTTTCGCCGGTGCCTTTCAAGCCAGCACCATCATCGGCGGTATATTCCAGTTCGATCTCGCGCACCGCCCCGTTTCCGTGGATCGCCACAGGCTGTGCGTTGAACATCAGCCGCACACCTTTGGAGGCAGCGAGGTCCTGTTCATAAACGCTCGCGCCCATCTGGTCGCGGCCCCTGCGATAGGCGATGGTGACATTCTGTGCGCCCAGCAATCTGGATTGTACGGCAGCATCGACCGCCGTCATGCCCCCGCCGATCACAACCACGTCGCGCCCGACGGGCAGAGCCGCCAGATCGCTGGCCTGTCGCAATTCCTTGATGAAATCGACCGCATCGCGCACGCCGTCCTTGTCTTCGCCTGCGCTGTGCAGGGCATTCACACCGCCCAGCCCGACCCCAAGAAAGACTGCGTCAAAGCACTCTGTCAGCGCATCCAGCGACAGGTCGTCACCCAGTCGCATCCCCGTTTTGACCGTGATCCCGCCGATCCCCAGCAACCAGTCCACCTCGCGCGCGGCGAAATCATCAGTGGATTTATAGGCGGCGATCCCGAATTCGTTCAGCCCGCCCGCTTTGGCCGCGGCATCATAGATCGTCACATCATGGCCATGCATCGCCAGACGGTGGGCGCAGGCA
>CAYGMX010000171.1:0-6249 GCA_964351055.1 uncultured Loktanella sp.
CTTGTTATTCCTTCATTGATGTCGCCAAACGCGCGTCAAAGATGATGCCCGATGGCGGCACGCTTCTGACGCTGACCTATCAGGGGTCAAACCGCGTGTCCCCGTTCTATAACGTGATGGGCGTGGCCAAAGCCGCGCTGGAATCGGCCACCCGCTATCTGGCGAATGATCTGGGTCCGCAGGGTATCCGCGTCAACGCAATCAGCCCCGGTCCGATGAAAACCCTTGCAGGGGCCGCGATCGGTGGCGCGCGCCGGACCTACAAACACGCGGAAACCAACGCACCATTAAGGGCGAATGCCACGCTAGAAGCAGTGGGTGGCACAGCGGTCTATCTGGCCTCCGACGCCGGAGCCTGCACCACTGGCGAGATTATCCGCGTTGATGGCGGTTTTCACGTGCTGGGCATGCCGCAGCCGGAAAATATGGTCTAGGCAACGGCAGGCCACGCTCGCCGTGGCCGCAGAGCCGCCCGCAAACGGACAGAACCAGATCAGGTTGCAGGCGCCGGTTCGCCCTCGTTTGCTGCGATCATCGGTCCCTGCGGGATGATCCGCAAGGCGCGCAAGGCGTTCAGGATGACCGCCACATCAATCACCTCTTGCAATAATGCGCCCTGCACCGGCGTCAGATACCCTAAAGCGGCAGCAATCATCCCCGCAACCGACAAACCGATCCCTGCAACAACGCTTTCGACAGCGATGCGTCTGGCCCGCTGGGCAATTTCGATCCCGACGCCAAGCCGGTCGATCTGATCAACGAGAAGCACCACATCCGCCGCCTCTGCCGAGGCCGCAGCGCCCCGCGCGCCCATAGCGACCCCCACGTCAGCTGCAGCAAGCGCGGGCGCATCATTGACGCCATCACCCACCATCATGACGGGGCCATTCTTGCGCTCGGTCAGAACCAGCAGCACCTTTTGGTCAGGCGTAAGATCTGCCTTGACCCCGTCAAGACCCATGCCGGTTGTGATCCGCTGTGCAACGGCTGCACGGTCGCCTGTCGCCAGCAAAATCCGCGATATGCCCCGCCCGCGCAGCGTGCCAAGCATTGCGGCTGCGCCCTGGCGTATCGGGTCTGCCATGATCAGATGGCCTGCGACAGTCCCGTCAACGGCCAGAGCCACGATAACAGAGCCAGCCTCAAGGGTCGGAAACCCGCCAGCGGCTGCGCCAACACGCCTTACAACAAAGCCGTCACCCCCGACAATGACCTTGCGACCATCCACTATTCCCACCACGCCTTCGCCGGGTATCTCTTGCACATCGGTTGGGACCGGTAGCTCCAAACGCTGCTCTATGGCCGCGGCAACGACGGCGCGTGCGACGGGATGTTGTGACGCTTGATCAAGTGCGGCGGCCAAGCGCAAGATATCAGTGTCGGGCAGATGACCGCGGCTCTTGATTGCAACAATCTGCGGACGCCCTTCGGTCAGCGTGCCTGTCTTATCAAGGATCAGGCTCCGGATACGCCCCATCGCCTCAAGTGCGCCCGCGCCCTTGATCAGCACACCGAACTGCGCGGCGCGCGACAGGCCCGCAACCAGTGCCACAGGAACCGCAAGGATTAGCGGACAGGGCGTTGCCACAACAAGCACAGCGACCGCCCTGATCGGATCGCCGGTAAACCACCATGCGGCAAAGGCAATCGCAACCGTCACTGCCAGAAAACCCAGAGACCATTTGTCCGCAAGCCGCGACATGGGTGCCTTGGCGTTCTGCGCGCTTTCGACCAGCCGCACGATACCGGCATAGGTGCTGTCTTTGGCCAGACGTGTGGCTGTCAGATCAAAGGGTGCGCCGGCGTTGGTCGTCCCGCTCATGACGTCTGCGCCAAAGTCCGCTCTTGCGGGCAGCGATTCACCTGTCAGCGCCAAGGTATCCACAATGGCCGTCTGAGAGGCAACGGTCCCGTCCACCGGCACCACATCGCCCTGCCGGATCAACAAAAGATCGCCCGGAGTGATCGTATCAAGCGAAACCTCTTCAAGGCCTCCATTGCTGTGGCGGGTTGCGTGACGCGGGACCCGTGACAGCAGGGCCTGCATCTCGCGACGGGCCCGCCCTGCGGCAAAGCTTTCCAGAAAGGTGCCGCCGGAATACATCACCGCGACAACAGCCGCCGCCAGCGTTTCGCCAAAAATCAGCGCTGCCGTCATCGAAAGTGCCGCGACAATATCCAGCCCCACCTCGCCTTGCCTCAAGCTGCGCAGGATTTCGACAAGAAGGGCCGCAAGAACCGGAACGACAGTGATGGCCCAAGCAATCTGGGCCAGCGCAGGCTGCCCAGCAACATAAAGGAGGATACCCCCCACCAAACCTGTCAAAGCCGTGAAAAGCAGCGCAGTCTTGATCCTGTTTGGTGATATCATGCACACACGCCCCTGTTGGTCCGGCCGGCAAGGTCATCTTGGCTCTTGGGAATGCGGACAACAACCGGTTTCGCGCGCAAATGCAAAGCAGCGCCCGCGGAGTGCAGGGCAGCGCATCTGAAAGCGGCTTGCCCCCGTATCCCAGTCGCGTGCCATCGCCTTAATACAGCGTGAACGGCGACAATGCATTGATCACGCGGACATGTCGATCTGTGCCGACCTGCACCTCATGACTTGCCGCTAGAGGAAGGCAATCAGCTTGCTTCGCGCTCTGCCCAGCCTGCGAAAATACGCTCCAGTATGATCACGGCATAGTACAAGAGAATGCCCAGAAACGCCAAGGCGATCAGCACGGCAAACATCAACGGATAATCCCCGTTGGTTTCGCCTGACTTGAACAATGCGCCCAATCCACGCCCGTGCGGGCTGATGATTTCGACAAGGTTGGTGCCGATGAACGCCAAGGTTGCCGACACTTTGAGCGCACCAAAGAATTCGGGCAGTGTCTTTGGCAGGGCAATCTTGCGAAAAATCGTCAACCGTGACGCACCAAGTGCGCGCAGGATATCGCGATACTCCGGTTCCAGCGTCGATAGGCCGATACCGACAGACACGGCAATCGGGAAGAACGAGATCATGAAAGCCATGAGGATCGTATTGAAATCGTGCTGGCCAATAAAGATGAGCGAGATGACAGGAACCAGCGTCGCCTTCGGGATGGCGTTGAACCCGACGAGCAGCGGGTAAAGCGCATCCCGCGCGATCCGCGAAAAACCGATGATCATGCCAATCGCCGTTCCGACCACAACCGCCAGAAGAAGCCCGACCACCGTCCGCCAAAGCGTTTGCCAGCCCATTGTCAGAAACAGCTCTTTGTATTTCCAGAACGCAGGCGGCAAGTCCGAAGGAGAGGCCATCTTGTAATTGGGCCAGCCATTGGCCCAGACCAGCAACTCCCAAAGCCCCAGAAAGGCGATAATGGCCAGAACGGGTACAGCAATCTTGCGCAGCATCAGTGGTCCTCTGGATTGCGGCCCTGCGCAATCTTGATTTGGTCGCGCAGAATATGCAGCATGTCCGCTGCCTTTTGCGTATAAAGCACGTCGAGGCTGCGATCTTCGGGCAGATCGATATCCATCACGTATTGGGTGCGGGCGGGCCTGCCGGACAGAACGATCACCTGATCGCCCAAGAAAACGCTTTCACGCAGATCATGGGTGATTAGAACGGCCGTGAAGGGTTCGGCGCGGCGCAAGTCGCGCATGGTTTGCCACAGGTCTTCGCGCGTGAAGGCATCCAGCGCACCAAAGGGTTCGTCCATGATCAGCACGTCGGGCTTGTGCACGATGGACCGACACAACGACGCGCGCTGTCGCATACCCCCCGAAAGCTCGGACGGGCGCTTGTTTTCAAAGCCTGTCAGCCCGACCATCTCGAGCAGTTCCATCGCGCGCGCCACACGGTCGGCACGCGACATGCCGGAGGCGACAATCTCTAACGGCAAAATGACGTTATCAAGGATCGTACGCCACTCCAGCAGCACAGGGTTCTGAAACGCCATGCCCACGGTCTTGCGCGGCCCCTTGACCCTTTCGCCATGCAACCAGACCTCGCCTTCGTCGGGCTTCATCAGGCCTGCAACCAGCCGCGTCAACGTGGACTTGCCGCACCCCGACGGACCGACGACAGCAGCAAAAGTGCCTTCGGGCACGGCCACATCCAGACCGTCCAAGACCGGCAAAGGGCCGGAGGCGGTGCTATAGGCGTGCTTGACGCCTTTGATTTCAATAAGATTTTCGATCGCCTTCGCCCCTGATAAGTCAGGCCGCCCCCAATCTTGGCAGCGGCCTGCAGCTTGGTCTTATTGCAGCATCAGGCTGCCGTCTGTCGGCAGATAGCTGGCATCGAAATAGAGCGATGCATCCGGCGTTGTCTGGAATTCGTAGACAGATTTCGTCTGCTCGATCGCGCTCATCATGCGGTCCGCATCAATCGCGCCCATGCCATTTGCTTTCACAAAGTCGGTCAGCACGTTCGCATCAATCGACATCTGCAAACGCTCTGTTTCCAGTGCCGCATCCGCGGCAGGGTTGCGCTCCATCAGGGCTGCAATGGCCACATCCGGCGCGCCGATTGAATCCTTCCAGCCTTTGCCCACCGCTCTGAGAAAGCCTGTCACCAGTTCGGGATTTGCGGCTGCGAAATCTGTATTCACAATGATCGCGTTGCCATAAAGATCGACCCCATAATCCGCCATCAGCAAGACCGAGATATCCTCAGCAGGCACACCGAGCCGCTTGAGGTTGAGTGTCGATGAAAACGAAAATCCGGTGATCGCGGCGACCTGCCCTTCGGCCAGCATCGGTTCACGGGTCGGAAAGCCCACAGGTTCGACCGTGATGGCACCGACATCAAGACCGGTTTCCGCGGCAAAGATCGGGAACTGTGCCCATGCCCCGTCTGGCGGCGGCGCACCCAGTACCTTGCCTTCAAGGTCGGCTGGCGTTTCAACGCCCAGCGACTTGCGACCGACAACCGCAAAAGGCGGTTTGTCATAAACCATCATCACGGCAGTGACGGGCGCGCCGGGGTTCTGGTCCAGAAAGCGCATCAAGGAATTGATGTCGGCAAAGCCGATGGGGAATGCGCCAGTGGCGACCTTGGGGATCGCATCAAGAGACCCTGCGCCTTCGCTAATGGTCACAGTCAGACCCTCTTGAGCGAAATAGCCGGCATCAAGAGCGTGGAAATATGGCGCGGAAGGCCCTTCGAATTTCCAGTCCAGCGCAAAGGGCATTTCGGTTTGTGCAAATGCAGGCGTCGTCAGCACAGTCGCTGCGGCCGCAAGAACGATCTTGTGAAGTGTCATTTTTGGATCCCTGTTTTTAAAGCCTCAGAGACATTCGCAAATGGCACCAAGGGTGGACAGCCCATCAAAAATGCAACGCATGAAATTGCGATTCGGCGGACTTCGCTGCCCAATTATTAGGCGCCAATCCAGACTATGCAAAAACAATTTGCGTTCACCTGATCATTCCCCCTTGGCCCCTGCGCCGGCACCGGCAACCGGTAGGCGAGTAACCCGATGTTCGCTCTTTAGATTCTCGCTCCTCTGCGTCCTAGCGTTGCGATGCGGCGAAAAGGGCCCGTCGCGGCGACCTGTTGGAACGCATTTCAAGCATAGGTTTTCATTTACTTTTTCCGGACCGTCCGTATCCTCGCTGCTACGCTCACCAAATGGGTCTTCGAGCCTGTTTTCTGGTGAGAATGCAATGTCATCTTTCCGCTTCGGTGAATGCATCCGGACGCCGTGTGCGCGCAAGATGGCCCGCAACGTAATCGGAATGATATTGGGTGCCCGCGCTTTTGACATGCTGTGCCCTTGGCTGTGAACTGGCATGCGGCATTGCATGTCTGCACAGCATCTCAACCAGCCGCACCTTTATGACAATCTCTCGCGGCTCTTCGGGCTTGTGTTGGTTGATTCCTTTCTTCAATCCCATTTTATTCGCGGAAAGGGCGGACCGCTTCGCTGGACGAAGGCCATATTTCGATCAAAGGTGTTGCCAGACCAATTGTGCGATTGGCTACGATCCCAATATCTTCACGGACGGACGGAACGGCCAACTGAACAGAATGTTCCGTTCGCGCGGGGTTTGCCATGCCAATTTCTTATTGCAGGACAGGATCGTAGCACAGTTGCGCACCGTTGCTCGCGCTTGATTGCGTTCCTTGGTCCAAGGGTCTCTGATCGCGATATCTCGGTTATGCTATGCAAAGGCGCAATATTGCGTTTTCGAAGTATTTCCAGCATTGCATGATCGAGAACTCATCGCAAAATCTCTAATTTGAAAGATCGGCACATATCCATGACCAAC
>CAYGMX010000172.1:0-5093 GCA_964351055.1 uncultured Loktanella sp.
GCACCCGATTGCACCAGTGCGACACCATCCGCAATCGCGTCGATCACCCCCTGCGCGTGGCGTGGATTGGGCTTGCCTGCGCTGGCAGGACCGCCAAAATCGCGCGCCAGCACGCTCAGTTTTCCCGGGTGAATGTCTTGCGGATCAGTCGCTTCATGCACCGGCGTGCCGACCGGCAGGTGCCGCGGATCGCCGATCCACAAGAGTGGTATCTCACCTTTCAGGGCAGACCATGCCGCCACGGAGATTTCGGGTCCGATCCCTGCGGGTTCGCCGCAACTGATCGCAATCGGTCTGATCACGGCCGGATGATAGCCGAGGCCCGCAAATCCTCGAGCAAGGCATCCGCCAATCCGCCCAAGCGCTGGCTGCGGAGTTGGGTGCGGACAGTTTCAGGGTCGGTGCTGCCTGCTCCGGCATTGTTGCGCGCGCAAAGCATCACGAAGAGCAGCGTTGCGCCGTTGTCGCGGGTCAGGTTCGTCGATACTTCGCCGGGATCAAGGCGGGCAAGTTCCAATGCAACCTCGTTCGGTATCTCTGATGGTGCGCGTGTCACACGCTCCAGTACCTCTGCGCGCTGATTGCGGGCCACGCCGTAAAGATCGTCACAGGTATCCACCTGATCGAGGATATCTGCGGCGGCGCGCAGGCCATCCGCCGTGCGCCCGCCCGCAATGGCATAAATTGCGTAATCAATGCTCACCGGCGGCGGCACAGGCCGCGCGGCCTCGCGCTTGCCGCGCAACTGGAACAGGGCGATGCCATTGGGGATCTCGATCGGTTCGGTCACTTCGCCCGGTTCAAGGCCAAGGATCAGGTCGCGCAGCTGCGGCGGATAATTCTCGATCGGCAGCCAGCCCAGACGCCCGCCATTTTCCCGCGAGGGCAGGGCAGAGACCTGACGCGCGGCATCCTCAAACGCGCCGAAGCTTCGCATCTGTGCGATCTGTGCGGCGGCCTGCGCTGCGGCGGCAGCCCGCTCTGGCGGGGCTGCGATGATGATTTCGGTCAAGAGCACTTCAAGCTGGGTGGGTGCGACACCTTGCCGTGCCAGCGCCCGCTCGACATCCGCATCAGTGATCGAAACGGACCGCCCCAGACGGACGCGGATAAAGTCGCGCCATTGCACGCCCACGCTGACGAAATCCTCGAGCGTCTTGATGTCGACACCGTTTTGGGACAGCACTTGGGTGAACTGCGGCAGGGTCAGATTGGCGCGGCCTGCGAATTCTTCCAGCGCCTGCTGCAACGCTTCATCGGACAGGCGCAGATTGAACCGTGCCATTTCCTGTTGCTTCAACCGGTCCTCGATCAGGCCGGTGCGTGCGGCTTCTGTCAGGTCACCGGGGGTGCGGAACACCTCCAGTAGGCGAATGCGCTGGTCGAGTTCATACTGCGTGATCACCCGATCATTGACGGTAATCACCGGCGCAAGTTGTCCTTGTGCAGCGGCCATCTGGCCATCCATCACCGCAGACGCCAGCATGATCACCGCAACCGCGATCCAACTTTTCCGCATTCCAACACTCATCATTCGTTTCAATTGCCACATCCTGTTGCGATCCCGCCAGCCGCGCGGCCTGTCGAAAAGCCACCGATAGTGCCGCTTAGCCCAAATGTAGTGGACGGTTCAACCGTACTCGATGAGGTAAAGCGGCGCGAGGCCGAAACGTCGATACTCACGCATTCGTTTTGCCATTGCAAACCGATGCCCGCCCGCACCGGTTCATCCGTCACGGCATCATAGCGGGCATCAAGATCGAGCGCCCATGCTTCGCTGAGCTTGAACGCGGCATCAAGCGTGATTTCCGATGTGGTCACCGTACGCGTTTCGGCCGCATCCGGCCCGAGCCAGAGATAGTGCGCACTCAAAGAGATCGTGTCGTTCTGCCAGTTGATCCTGCTGTCGGCCACCCGCAACCCATCGGTGTCATCCCAAAGGCTGCGGGCATCGAACAAGAAGCCGCCCGGCGCGGTGAGTTGCCCCGCCACCAGCCAGTCGGACTGTAATTCGTCCAGTCCCGAGGAAGGCGTAAAGTCTGTAGGGTGGTCTTCACGCAGCAGACGCCCGAAACTGAGGCTCGAGGTGACACCGGCGCTGCCAAAGCGTGTCCATGTCAGACCCGCAGCCACCTGCGCGCCGGTTTCGACCGCATCATCGCCCGCATAGCGCGAGATGGCGAGCAGGTTGGCCCGATCCAGTTCGGTGCGGGTGCTATCCTCGTTGGGCGGCGTCCCGCCGCCTTGTGCGGACCAGCTCAGGCTGACCATCGGTTCCAGCAGATGCACGGTGCCAAGGCTGCCCTCACGCCCCAAAGGCCAGCGCAGCGTGACACCGGCACTTGGCACAAACCGCACGTCTTGTTGCGGGAAAGCCGTGTCGTCCTCGACCAAAAACATGTCCGCGCGGGCACCGATTTCGGCCTGCGCGACAACACCGTAGGGCAAGACCCAGCTATCCTGCCACGCTCCGGCGATACCCGCGCGCGTCAGGTCGCGGCCTGCCGCCCCGTCGGTGTCGCTATAGCGGTAGGCCAGATCGGCGCTGGCCCTGTACTTGAACAGGCCGCTGCCTGCTGCCGCAAGATGGTCTTCATAACTGACATCGGCAATAATGGGGGGCAAGGACGCGTTGGATTCGTCGTCGCGCAGCGTTTGGTAGTAAATGAACCTTGCCTGATAAAGCGACCTGTCGGTCACGCGCAAAACCGAAATCGCGCTGTCGAGCCTGTCCTTGTCGGCATAGTCATAATCGAGCAGATAGGCGGCATCGCTCACGGCTTCGATATCAAAGGCAAGCTGGTAATCCGACCCCAGATCAAAATTCCCCTCGGCAAAAATATACGACCGGTTGTCGGGCTGCAAAGTGTCGTCGCTGACCGCGCCTGTGGCTTCGATGTAGCCGCGCAGAAAGGCCTGACGGTACCGCAGTTCCAGTGTCCGTGTTTCGGACGAGAAATAGGGCGTTACGGTCAGGTCGCGGCTGTCGCCAAGTGTGATGAAATACGGCAGCTTGATGCCAAAACCCAGTTGGGTAGTATTGCGTTGTTGGGGAACCAGCAGGCCGGTTGACCGGTCCAGTGTCGGGTCGGGCAGGCGCATTGCGGGCAGCCAGATCAGCGGCACCCCGCGCACGTGGAATGTGGCGTTACGGAAGTATAGCTGCTGTTCGACCGTGTCATGTACCACACGTTCTGCGCGGATCTCCCAAAGCGGTGGCCCCGTCCCGCAGACGCGGCAAGAGGTTGCCGCAGATTTGTAAAGCTGTGAATAACGCCCGTCGCGGCGGTCAATCTGGTTGGCCGCCAGCTGGAGCTGTTGGTCCAGCACAATGCGCGCGCCTTGCAAGATGCCGTTCTCCAGCCGCGGATCCAGTGTTGCCGTGGTGGCTGTCAGCACCGTTCCATCGACCGATTCAATAAAGATGGGGCCGGTGATTTCGAAGGTGTCGCTGCTCTGGTCATAGATGATCTGCGAGGCCGTCAAACGGTTGCCCTCAAAAAAGACCTCGATATTGCCGCTTGCGATCAACTGCTGCTCTGTGTTGAGTTGCACCGTGTCGGCAACCAACGTTGCCACACCTTGGGCGAACACGGTTCGCGGCAGCAAAAGCAGCAGCAAAAGCAGGACCGGGCGCATCAGCCGTCCTCGTTGTGCAACAAGACGCCAAGCGACAGACCAATCGCTGCCAATGGCGGCGCCCAAGCGGCCAGAAGCGCGGGCAGTTGGCCGTTCTCGCCAAGGACCTGCGCGAAATTGCGGATGAAATAGACCACAAAAGCAAGGATGATCGCAAACATCACCATAAGTCCGGTGCGGCCCCCGCGCTGGTGGCGCAGCGTGAAGGCGGCCCCAATCAGGACCATCGAAACCAGAAAGACCGGCATCGCAAGCTCGGTGTGGAACCATACCAGATGGCGCTGTGCGGAAAATCCGGCGGTGCGCAACCGCTCGATGAAGGCGGGTAACTCCCAGATCGGGATCGAGGAGGGCGTACCAAAGCTGTCTCTGATCTGATCGGGTGTCAGGGTCGATGGAACCCGCATTTCGGTTTGGATCGTGGCGCCGGCCTCCGGCGTCACGGGCGCGTCGAGCGCCCATGATTTGGCATCGCGCAGCAGCCATGCACCGGTGACCAGTTCTGCCGAGGCCGCATTGATGCGGGTATTCGGGTTGCCTTCGGGCCCGAAGGTCAGAAAGGTCACATCCGTCAGGCGGGTGCCATCAAGGTTGGCGCTTTGCGCGCGGATCACGGTTTGCCCCTCGCCGGACCCTTGCCGCAACCACAGCCCCGACGATCCGATCGACACAACAGAGGCGTTACCCCGCAGCGCATCGCCGCGCGCCTCGTATTCCTTTGATGTGCCTGCGACAATCGGGTTGAGGATCGCCACAGACATTATGCCGATCACCAAAGCCACAACCAAAGGCGCGATCAGGGCTTGCAGCGCGGACCGGCCAGCCGCGCGTGTCACCACCAGTTCCGATGACCGTGCAAGGCTGAGAAACAGGGCGATGGCCGCAAGTATCATGATCAGCGGCAGGATCGCGTATATGCCCTGCGGAATGTTCAGCAGGCTGAGAACCAGCAGATCGACAAGGCTCGCATCGGCGGACGCATAGGGCCGCACCTGATCGACCAGATCGACAAAGAGCATGCTCAGAAAAAAGACAGTCGCGACACCCAGAAAGGTGGTAAGAAACCGGCGGGCAAAATAGCGGTGCAGGATCATGGTGTAGCGGTATCCTTGATCCGGCGTTTGAAAAGATAGGGGCGGCCGGACCAGAACAGCAGGAACCAGACCATCGCAAAGCCCACAATGCTTTGCAGATAGGCCGCCATCCAGAGTTGCGGGTCGCCCCGTGCAAGCCGCAAGCCGCTGGTTTCGACAGCCTTGACCACAATGATCAGGACGATTGCGCCGATAATCTGCTTCCAGACACCAAAGCGGCTATAGCCGCCGACCATGAGGGCGGAAAAACCCAAGAGTGCGGCGACAGTGCCAAGGATTGACTGGCTGAACCTGTCATGGGCGGCTGCAATCAAATGCGCCGCCCGGCGGCCTGTTTCTGCCTCGATCTCGGGTGTGGGG
>CAYGMX010000172.1:5103-6246 GCA_964351055.1 uncultured Loktanella sp.
CGCCGGCGCGATTCGGACGGCTGGATCAAATTGCTGATGTTATAGGCAAAGTCCGCAAAGGAAGTGGTGAACAGCCGTTGGTCGGCGCTGCGCAGCGTTTGCACCAGACCGTCGATCATGACCAGTTGTGTCGTGTCCCCGTCGCGCACCAGAAAGGCGCGCGCTGCAGTATAGGTGACCTGTTCGCTGTCCGAACGGGTGTCGGACAGGAAGATGTCGCGCAGTTCGCCATCTGGCGTGATTTCTCGGATATAGAAGGTAACGCCATTGACCGGTTCCAGAAACTGCCCTTCGGTCAAAAGGCGCGACGTGATGTTCTGGGCAATTTCGGATTGCCGTTCTGCCAGCCGCGCGCTGCTGAGCGGCACAAGCACATGCATGAGCAGGGACATCAGTAAAGCAACGATCAACCCGAAATAAAGCACGGGCCGCGCAAGGCGGAACGGCGAGTAACCGGTGGCCTGCACCACGGTCAGTTCCGCTTCGGTGGACATGCGGTTGGTCACATAGACCGCGGCGGCAAAGGCGGCCAATGGCAAGGCAAGCCTGATAACAGATGGCAATGACAGCGCCGTGAATTCAAGGAAAACACCAGCCGACTGCCCGTCGGCGATCAACTGATCAAACAGCACCACGGCGCGATTGATCCAATAGACCAAGACCAGCACAAGGCTGAAAAAGCCGAACAGCACCATCAGCTGCGACAGGAAATATCTGTCAAATCGTGCCAGTTTTTTGGTCCTTTGCCTTGGCTGCCCGCCTGATTGCCGCCAAACTAGCCGATCCCTGCGGCGGATTGAACAGCTATCTGGTCATTCGACGGAGCGCGGGCTACCTATTGCCACATCAATCAGACCCGACCATCAGGAGTGCCGATGACGACCCCAGCCGAAATCAAGTTCAAAGACATCGATCTAGAGGCCATCCCCGATGCGACAGGCAAGGTTGTGGTGTTTGTGCATACCGATGGCAAGCTCACTGCAGGCGCGCGGCGGGTCAATACGCTGACCCGCAAGGCGCTGACCCGTTTCGTGGAAAGTGCGGGATTTGAAAAGATGGCTGCGGGCGATCTGTCGACGATGGCCTATCCCGCAGGGATCGCGGCAGAGGCGGTCTGCGTGATCAAGCTGGGCCGTAACCCCT
>CAYGMX010000173.1:0-6222 GCA_964351055.1 uncultured Loktanella sp.
AGATAACCCACGCGCGCACCTTCAGCGGCCCAAGCCTCGCCTGCGAAATCCTTGTCTTGTCCGGCCATGATCCGCATCAGGGTCGATTTACCGGTCCCGTTTACACCCACCACGCCGATCTTTACCCCGGGCAGAAAGTTCAGGCGGATGTTTTCAAACACCTTCTTGCCGCCGGGATAGGTTTTGGACACGCCGTCCATGAAATAGACGAATTGATTGGCTGCCATCTGATGACGCTCCGCTTGGATGAGGTTTTGCCCTAGATAACGATGGTGCGGGGCAGGGGCAATGCGTTGCGGCCTAGAGCGTGATCTTCATCCCGTCTTTGCCAAGATAAAGCGGCCCGTCCCAATGCTGGCGCACCGCGGTTTCCCAATGCTGATCCGTAAAGTTCGGATCGCCGTCAGGGACAAAGTGGTTCAGCGCCAGTTGCCTGACCCCTGCATCCCGCGCGATCCGGCCCACGTCTGAGGCATCGGTATGGCTGCGCAGGATGTGGGTGCGCAACCGGTCATCCCCGTTTGTCATGCGGGCACATAGCGCCTCGACCCCGTCACGCAGCATGGCCTCATGGACCAGCAGGTCGGAGCCGCGTGCGAAAGCTGCCATTTCGGGCATGAAGGCGGTGTCACCGGACAGCGTGACGCTGTTGTGCGGACCATCAAACCGCAGCGCAAAACTATCCGTGATCGGCGGATGGACATTGCGCATGGTTCGCAGCGTGATGTCGCCCAATGTTGTTTCGGCCCCGATGTCGCTGATCTGCGCGAGGCTGCCAAAATCACAGCGCCCTTCGTCGCGGATGCGCAGGTTGATGTCAAACGCCATGCTTTGCTGAAAACCGGTCCAGTAACTATCCAACCCCTTTGGCCCGATCACGGGGATTTTGCGGTTCAGCCCTGCGGTCCATGCGGTGTGAAACAGCGGCCCGAGTTCGAGATAATGATCCGAATGCAGATGCGTGATGACGATCAGGTCGATCTGGGTCAGGCCGACGCCCTGATCGCAGATGCTGCGTGTGACGCCAAGCCCCGCATCAATCACGATGGTCTTGCCCGCCATCCGCAACAGGAATGAAGTGGGCATGTGCGATCCGGGCCGGATTGCAGGCCCGCCCTTGACGCCCAACAAGGCGAGTGTGTCTGTCATGCCAAAGGCCCTCTGCTGCGGTCGTCGCTCTTGAGGTGCGACCATGAGAGCCTGGCAGGGCGCGTGCAAGGGCCGCTGGGCAAAACCTGATCTTTCTGGTGCAACAAAAAAGGCCCCGCCAAAGTTGCAGGGCCTTTCCTGAAAGTCACGGTCTGCTTACTGCGGAATTTCCGCAGTGATGCCTTCGACATAGAAGTTCATGCCAGCCAGCGTGCCATCGTCAGCGATTTCGCCATCAGCCAGCCAGACCGATCCGTCCTGTCGGTTGATCGGGCCAGTGAACGCATGGTATTCGCCGGTGCGCAGGCTTTCGATCAGCGCCTCGGCTGATGCCTTGACGTCCGCAGGCACCGCATCGGTGATTTCACCGATTGCCACCATGCCCGGGCCGATACCATCCCATGTGTCTGTGCTTTCCCATGTGCCATCAATCACGGCTTGCGTGCGGGCGATGTAATAGGGGGCCCAGTCATCGATGATCGAGGACACGCGGGGGAAGGGCGCGAATTCCGCCATATCCGACGCCTGACCGAAAGTGACCACATTGCCTGCGGCCTGTGCGGCGGCCTGAGGTGCGGTGGAATCGGTGTGCTGCAGGATCACGTCAGCCCCTTGTTCGATCAGAACAGTGGCGGCTTCGGCTTCTTTTGCAGGGTCGAACCATGTGTAAGCCCAGACGATCCGGAACTCGACGTCAGGGTTCACTTCCTTGGCGTGGAGATAGGCCGAGTTGATGCCGCGGATCACTTCGGGGATCGGGTAGGACGCGATATAACCGATGATGTTGCTTTCGGTCATCTGGCCTGCGATGTGGCCTTGGACGGCGCGGCCTTCATAAAAGCGGGCCGAATAGGTCGATACGTTGTCCGCACGCTTGTAGCCTGTCGCGTGCTCGAACTTTACATCAGGGAATTGCGCCGCGACGTTGATTGTCTGGTCCATATAGCCGAATGATGTGGTAAAGATCAGGTCCGCACCTTGCAGCGCCATCTGCGTCATGACGCGTTCTGCGTCGGGACCTTCTGGCACGCTTTCGACATAGACGGTTTCAACCGCATCGCCAAAATGCTCTTCGATCGCCAAACGGCCTTTGTCATGCTCGTAAGTCCAGCCGCCGTCGCCGATCGGGCCGACGTAGACGAAACCGACTGTCGTCTTGTCTTGGGCAAAGGCCCCGGTCGCAAGACCAAGCGCGAGGGTCGCGCCGGTCATAACTGATTTGATGTTCATAGTTTTCCCCTTGGTGGTCTTGATGTGGCCTCAACGTGAGGCATGGAAAGATTGTCCCAGTGATCCTGGTGCCCGTCCAGCCCGCATAATAACCAGAACCGCGATGGTTGCCAGATAGGGCGCCATAGAAAGATACTCGACCGCAATCGCAGCACCCGCTGCTTGCAGGTTAAGCTGTAGCACTGTGACCCCGCCGAACAAATAGGCACCAAGCAAAAGCCGCCACGGCCGCCAGCTGGCGAAAACAACGATTGCCAAGGCAATCCAGCCTGCACCGGCGGTCATCCCTTCGGTCCATTGCGGCACCCGCACGAGGCTCAGATAAGCCCCGCCAAGCCCCGCACAGGCCCCGCCAAACATGATCGCCAGCATGCGTATGCGGATGACGTGATAGCCAAGCGCATGGGCCGCTTCGTGGTTTTCGCCCACCGCGCGCAGAATCAGCCCTGCGCGCGAATATTGCAGGAATGCCCAGACAGCAGCGACAAGGACCAGCCCGACATAGACCATCGGATCATGCTGGAACACGATTGGCCCGATCACCGGAAGATCGCCCAAAAGCGGGATGTCCCAATCGGGGAAGGCAGGGGCCTTGATCCCGATATAGCCCTGCCCCATCAGCGCCGACAGCCCCAGCCCGAAGAGCGTAAGCGCAAGGCCGGTGGCTACCTGATTGGACATCAGGAACTGCGTCAAAAACCCAAAGACCAGCGACAACAGGGCACCCCCGACCGCAGCACCCAGAAACCCGACCCAAGGCGAACCGGTATTCACCGCCACCACGAAACCGCAGACAGCACCCGTAATCATCAGTCCCTCGACACCAAGGTTGAGCACCCCGCTGCGCTCCACCACCAGTTCGCCGATCGCGGCCAGCATAATCGGGGTGGCCGCCACCATCAGCGACGCCAAAAGCAGGATCGGATTGATTGAAGACAGATCCATCAGCGGGGCACCCGTCGTGTTAAAGCCATGCCAAAGCCTCCTTGGGCAAAACAAAGACGGCGGCAAAGCCCGCAATCAGGCCGAAGATCCAGCCGAATCGAACGAACCAATGTGATTTTCCGGCTCTTGCCTTGTTCTTGGCGGCCATCACACCTGTTCCCCATCCAATACGGTCAAAAAAGCGGTCCAACACATTGTAAAACAGCATGACAAGGCCAAAGAGAAAAGCGATAAATGCAGCGGAACTCAGGGCAATCGACCAACCGGTCGATCCCGCCAGTTCCACGGTGTAGCCCAGAGCCATTCCCAAAAAGAACCCGATCAAAGGTCGCGCTACGCCATTGACGATATCATCAAAGCTCATGCAAGTTGCCTTCCCCATCTGACCCGGTAATTGGTCAGCACATCAACCGCCAAGAGGAAGAACAAAAGCATCCCCTGCAAAATCTGGACCGCTGCGATCGGCAGGCCCAGATTGGCCTGCGCGATTTCGCCGCCGATATAGGTCAGCGCCATCAAACCACCGGCCAGCAGGATGCCGACCGGATGCAAGCGGCCAAGAAACGCCACGATGATCGCCGTGAACCCGTAACCGGCGTTAAAGTCGATACTGACCAGCCCGGACGGACCCGATACCTCGAACAGGCCCGCCAGCCCTGCAAGCGCGCCGGAAATGCCCATGCAGATCAGGATCAGACGGGCAGGATTTACCCCGGCAAATTTCGCCGCGCGCGGGCTTTGGCCCGACAAGCGCACATTGAACCCGAAGATATGGCGCGACAAGGCGATATAGGCGAAAATCACCGCAATAAAGGCGGTGACGACGCCCCAGTGCATCCCGATGGACTGGTTGATCCAGCTTGTCGCGGCAGGATATTGCGCAAGGTTCCGGCTGCCGGGAAAGCCCATGCCGTCGGGGTTGCGCAAGGCCCCCAAGGCCATCGAGGCCAAAAGCTGCTCGGCCACATAGACCAGCATCAGCGACACGAGGATTTCATTGGTTCCGAACCTGACCCGCAAGACACCGGGGATCATCGCCCACAAAAGCCCGCCCAGCGCCCCTGCGATGACCATCAGCGGAAAAACGATGAAACTGTCGAGCGGATAAAACGCTAGCCCGACCGCCGCGCCGCATATTGCACCGACAATATACTGCCCCTCAGCCCCGATGTTCCAGATACCGGCGCGAAACCCGAAAGACAGGCCAATCGCAATTAGCACCAATGGCGCGCCCTTGATCAAAAGTTGCGGACGATAATACCACGCAAATTCCGAAAAAAGGGGATCAAGGAAAATAGTGCGGATCGTCACGAAAGGGTTCTGGCCAAGGGTGGCAAACAACAAACCGCCAAACAGCATCGTGAGGACCACGGCCAGCACCGGCGTGGCAATGGTCCAGTTGCGCGATGGTTGCGGGCGCTTTTCCAGCATGATCATGCCCTGCACTCCAACTTCTTTTGGCCAAAAATATCCCCGCCGGAGGCATCCTTACACATCAACATGCGCCACCTCCATGTCATGTGCACCACCCAGCATCAGGCCGATTTCATGAACCGTCAGACCGGCAGCTGGGCGGGGTGCCGACAGGCGCCCTTCGTTGAGGGCGGCAAATCGATCCGATATTTCCATCAATTCATCCAAGTCCTGACTGATCACGATCACGGCCGTTCCCTTTGCAGCCAGATCCAGCAAGGCCTGCCGGATCGCCGCAGCAGCCGATGCATCGACCCCCCATGTCGGCTGGTTGACCACCAGAACCTCCGGCGCTTGCATAATTTCGCGCCCAATCACGAATTTCTGCAAGTTACCACCCGACAGCGACCTTGCGGCATTCTGCGGGCCGGGGGTGCGCACATCGAATGTCTTGATGACACCTTCTGCAAAGTGCCGCGCCTTGGCCCAATGCAAGAACCCGCGACTGGTCAGCTTTTCGCGGGTCATCGCGGTCAGGATCGCATTCTCTGTCAGGCTCATATCGGGCGCTGCGGCATGGCCCATCCGTTCCTCGGGGGCAGCCAGCAGGCCCAGCTTGCGGCGGGCATTGGGGGGCAAATGGCCAATTGGTTGGCTGTCGTAGGTAACCATGGCAGGCGCGGTTCTCATCTCGCCCGACAAGGCCGCGACCAGTTCATCCTGACCATTTCCGGCGACACCGCCGATACCCAACACCTCGCCCTTGCGGACCTCCAGCGTGATATCGCGCAAAGCCGTGCCAAACCGGTGCGGGGCCTTCGCGCTTAATCCCTTGAGCGACAGGATCACGTCCCCCATCGGGCGCGCGGCCTTTTCGGGCACATGCAACACGGTGCCCACCATCAGTTCGGCCATCTCGCGGGCAGAGGTCGCGCGCGGATCGCAAGTCCCCACGACCTGCCCCAGCCGCAAGACCGTGGCAGTGTCACAAAGTGCGCGAATTTCCTCGAGCTTGTGCGAGATATAAAGGATGGCCGTTCCCTCGGCGCTTAGCTTGCGCAGGGTTTCGAACAGAATCGCCACCTCTTGCGGGGTCAGGACCGAGGTCGGCTCGTCCATGATCAAAAGCTTGGGGTCTTGCAGCAGGCAGCGGATGATCTCGACCCGCTGGCGTTCTCCGGCAGACAGCTCTCCCACGATCCGCGACGGATCAAGCGGCAGCCCGTATTGATCGGACACCGCCCGCACCTGCGCTGCAATTGCGGCCTGCGGCGGCGGGTTTTCCATGCCAAGGGCGATGTTTTCCGCCACGTTCATCGCATCAAAAAGCGAAAAGTGCTGGAACACCATCGCTACACCGGCAGCCCGTGCCGCGCGGGGTTCTGGCGGCTGAAAGCTTTGGCCCTCCAGCAGCATGGTGCCGCTGTCCGGCTTGACCAGCCCGGAGATCGTTTTCACCAGCGTCGATTTGCCCGCACCATTTTC
>CAYGMX010000174.1:0-6220 GCA_964351055.1 uncultured Loktanella sp.
CTTGTCTTTGTCCAGATGGCAGTTGGCGCATTTGTGGTTTGGATGACATCAACACTGAACCGTTTGCGGGTAGTCGAGCTGTCATTGCCTGCCCTTCTGCCGGGGCTTCTGGTCGGCTTGCACTACGGCATTCAGCTGACACGGCCACATTGGGGCTTTTACTCTGACACCGGCGGGCACCGGACACGGTGGATCATTGGCGGCATGGCTGTGCTGGGGCTGGGTGCCTTTACGGCGACCACCGCGCTTTTGGCGTTCGAGCAGTCTTTTGCGCTTGGCCTGACAATTTCGATCATCGCTTATACATTGATCGGCCTTGGCGTCGGGGCATCGGGCACATCACTTCTGGCGCTTCTCGCTACCACGACGGCCCCGCACCGGCGGGCGGCAGCGGCAACGATCACATGGCTGATGATGATCTTCGGGATCGCCATGACCGCCGGTATTGTCGGGCAGTTGATCGACCCCTATACACCGATGCTGCTGGTCAGGATCGTCGGTATCGTGGTCAGCATCGCGACACTTGTCACCTATCTTGCCGTCTGGCGGATCGAGCGCAATCTTGTCGCGATCCGCGACCCTGACCCAACGCCCTTTATGGAGGGGCTGAAAGAGGTCTGGTCAGAGCGCAAGGCACGCAATTTCACAATCTTCGTTTTCCTGTCGATGACTGCCTATTTCATGCAGGAACTGATCCTTGAACCTTACGCGGGCCTTGTCTTCGGCTTTACGCCCGGACAATCGACATCGCTCTCTGGGGCGCAAAATGGTGGGGTGTTCCTTGGGATGCTGACCGTCGGGATCGTGGCGACAGGTTTCAAGATCGGGCTTTTGCGCAACTGGGTCATGGCAGGCTGTGTCGGGTCCGCCGCCGCACTGTCGCTGATCACGCTCTTGGGGCCCATCGGCCCCGGCGCACCGCTGATGCCTGCTGTTGTCTTGCTGGGCTTTTTCAACGGTATGTTTGCCGTTGCCGCGATCGGATCGATGATGGCGCTTGCCGCGGACGGTGCCGAACGCCGCGAAGGGACACGCATGGGGCTTTGGGGTGCAGCGCAGGCGATTGCCGCAGGTTTCGGCGGGCTGATCGGTGCGGGCATGGTTGACCTCTTGCGCCTGAGCATGACCGATGCGCAGGCCTTTGGGTCTGTGTTCATCGCCGAGGCCACCCTTTTCATCGCCGCCGCTGCACTGGCTGCCAAAATCATGGATCGCAAAATGCCATCCGCCACCCTCGTTCCTGGAGAATAGCACATGCAATATGATGTCGTCGTTGTTGGCGCAGGCCCGTCCGGGGCCACTGCAGCCGAAGACCTCGCACGGTCCGGTCACAAAGTCGCATTCATCGACCGCGATGGCCGGATCAAACCCTGCGGCGGTGCGATCCCGCCGCGCCTGATCGCGGACTTCTTTATCCCCGACGAACAGATCGTCGCGAAAGTGAACACAGCGCGCATGATCTCTCCCAGCGGGCGGCATGTGGATATCCCGATCGAGAATGGCTTTGTGGGCATGGTGGATCGCGAAAGCTTTGACCCTTTCCTGCGCAAGCGGGCCGTCGCGGCAGGCGCACATCCCTATTCCGGCACCTTTACCAAGATCATCCGCGACGATGCAGGCACGCATGTCCTGTACCGCGACAAGATCAGCGGCAATGAAATGAAACTGAGCACGAAGCTGGTCATCGGGGCGGATGGTGCGCGGTCGAACGTAGCGCGGCAATGCGTACCGGGTGGCGACAAGATCCCCTATGTCATCGCCTACCACGAGATCATCGAAGCGCCAGAGAAAACCGAAAGCTATGATCCCATGCGCTGCGACGTGATCTATGATGGCCGCATTTCGCCCGATTTCTATGGGTGGATCTTCCCGCATGGCGGGCAGGCCAGTATCGGGATGGGGTCATTGGTGAAATCGGTGGACGTCAAGCAGGCCACTGCAGATTTGCGGGCAAGCGCGGGACTGAGTGACTGCAAGACCATCCGCCGTGAAGGTGCGCCGATCCCGCTGCAACCACTGGAACGCTGGGACAACGGACGCGATGTGGTGCTGGCTGGCGATGCTGCGGGCGTCGTCGCGCCTTCCTCGGGTGAAGGCATCTATTACGCGATGGTCGGCGGACGTGTTGCGGCCACTGCGGCTGCCGCGAAATTGAAAACCGGACGGATCAAGGACTTGCAATTGGCCCGCAAACTGTTCATGCGCGAACACAAGCAGGTTTTCCGTGTCTTGGGCGCGATGCAAAACGCCTATTACCGCAGCGACGAGCGGCGGGAGCGCTTTGTGTCCCTGTGTCATGATGTCGACGTGCAAAAGCTGACGTTCGAGGCTTATATGAACAAGAAACTGGTAACGGCACGACCTATGGCACATTTGAAAATCGGCATCAAAAACCTCGCGCACCTGACACGGCTGGTGTCGCCGTTGCGCACATGACAATCATGATCCCGGCCTGGGAAGACGGCGTGCTCAAACCGGTTGAAAAGCTCGACGCCCATGTGCGCGGGCTGAAGCACAAGGCGGTCAGCGTCTTTGTGATGAACCGCGGGCGCGTCCTGATCCAGCAACGCGCGCTGGGCAAGTACCACACGCCGGGTTTATGGGCCAATACCTGCTGCACCCATCCCGAATGGGAAGAGGACGCGACCGATTGCGCCGTGCGGCGGCTGGAAGAAGAGCTGGGAATCACAGGCGTTTATCCGACACACCGCGACCAGATCGAATACCGCGCCGATGTTGGCGGCGGTCTGATCGAACATGAAGTGGTCGAGGTCTTTGTGGCCGATGCGCCCAACGGTCTCCGGATCGCGCCGAACCCTGATGAAGTCATGAACACACGCTGGGTCGATTTTTATGATCTGAGCGCGGATGTCGCGCGGCATCCTGCGCATTATACGCCGTGGCTGCGGATTTACCTGCAAGACCATACCGCCGCGATCTTTGGCGATCTGTTGCGCGTCGGCTGACCCCCTTTTCGTTTCGTCCATTCCGGTGTTTATGGGTGATGGGCAAAAGGAACAGCAGCATGGCGCTTTGGGTATTCGGATATGGGTCACTTTTGTGGAACCCCGGCTTTTCGCCAAAGCAGTCCGTCAAGGCACGCCTGCATGACTACCACCGCAGTTTTTGCATGCTGTCGATCCATCACCGTGGATCGCAAGAAGACCCCGGACTAGTGCTGGCCCTTGATGCGCAAAAGGGCAGCCAATGCACCGGCGTTGCCTTTGAGGTGGCCGAGACAGAGGAAGACGCGGTTCTGACCATGCTCCGTGAACGCGAGCTGATCTCCTCCGCCTATTACGAAGATACGGTCAACCTTGTGACGGGCACAGGCGCCACGATCCCCGCTCTGGCTTATATCATCGATCCCGACCATGTGCAGTATTGCCAGTTCGACCTTGAAACGCAGGCGCAGATGATTGCGCGTGCCGTGGGCGGGCGCGGCCCCAATACCGAATATCTTTTCAACACAGCCGCGCATTTGACGGCAATGGGCATCAAGGATGATGACATGGCGTGGCTGGTGCAACGGGTACGTGCTCTTACAGCAACATAATCGCCGCATAATTTTATTTGGGTTTCCGCCAAAACGGCCATATGGTGCTATTGGGGGAACGCGCTAACACAATATGAGGACTCCCATCCGTGTCGGACAAACGGGAACCCAAGGCACCACCGCAGTTTTCGCAGCCGATCCGCCAACTTCTGTTCATGTTGATCGTGCTCGGGTTGATCGGGGCAGGCTTCTATCTTGGGCTGGCGCAAATCACCGCAATCTACCAGTCCAACCCCTATCTGAACGGGGTGATACTGGGCGTTTTTGTCCTTGGGGTGTTGTCATGCTTCAATCAGGTCTTCTTGCTGATGAACTCGGTGCGCTGGATCGAACGGTTCGCAAAAGAGGCGGGCGGACACTCCTATAGTGCTGCACCATCCTTGCTGGCTCCTTTGGCGACCCTGTTGCGGTCACGCGGCGCGCGCACGCAGATTTCTTCTTCCTCGGGGCGGTCTATTCTTGATTCAGTGGCGCAAAGGATCGACGAAGACCGCGAGATTACCCGCTACATTGGCAATGTGCTGATCTTTCTGGGGCTGCTGGGCACATTCTATGGCCTTGCAACGACCGTTCCGGCACTTGTCGAAACCATCCGGTCATTGAACCCGGGCGAGGGCGAATCCGGCGCAGATATCTTTGGACGCCTGCAAGCAGGTCTCGAGGGGCAGCTTGGCGGGATGGGGACCGCCTTTTCCAGCTCATTGCTGGGGCTTGCCGGATCTTTGATTGTCGGCTTGCTGGAGCTTTTTGCAGGACACGGCCAGAACCGCTTTTACCGCGAACTCGAAGAATGGATGTCCACCATCACGCGCGTCGGCATCGATGGCGAAGAAGGCAGTGGCGCAGATCATGGCGTGATGGGGGCCTTTGTCGATCAGCTTGGCGAACTGATGGATACAATCCAGATGATGATGGGCCAGACCGACGCCGACCGCGAAGAAAACGACCGCCGGTTTGGCAGTCTTGCGGCCGCAATTGAAAAGATGGCCCAATCCACCGCAACCGATGCAAGCACCGCCATGCTCGAACGGGTCGCAATCGGTCAGGAAGCCTTGATCAAAAAGCTTGATGACAGTGGCATGGAAGGGATCGACGCCGAAAGCCGGATGCGGCTACGGTCGATCGACGTGCAACTGCTGCGCATTCTCGAGGAAATGTCAGCGGGCCGTCAGGAAAGCATTGGCGATTTACGCAGCGACATCGCGAACCTGACAAGCGCCATCAGGGGCAGAGGCTGATCAATGGCGCTGAGCCGCAGATCATCGAACAGGTTCCAAAACGCGATCTGGCCCGGCTTTGTGGATGCGATGACCGGTCTCTTGCTGGTTTTGATGTTTGTCTTGACCATCTTCATGGTGATCCAGTTTGTCCTGCGCGAACAGATCACCGGGCAGGAAACCGAATTGGACGCGCTCAGCGGTCAACTGGCAGCCCTTTCAGCAACGCTTGGCCTTGAAAGGGACCGGACATCCGTGCTGACCGCTGATCTTGCAGATGCAAACGCACAGGCCGAACAGCAAGCGGGCCGGATTGCCGCATTGATTGCAGAGCGCGATGCACAGGATCAGGCGCTCGCGCAGGCCCAGAGCGAGATTACGCAATTCGAGGCACAGGTGGCAGGGCTGCTGAGTGAGCGTGACGATGCCCGCGCCAGTATCGCTGGCTTGGAGGTGGAGCAAGAGCGGCTCCTGACCCAGCAAGAGGCATTGAACCTTGCTCTTGCCCAAGCCCGCACCGAGATTGACGAGGGCCAAGAAGCGGCCCGTTTGGCTGCCGCCCGCCGTGAGGCGCTAGAGGCGCTGGTCGCCGATCTTGAAATCGAAAATGACACAAACTCGGCACGGATCACGGCACTGGAAGCCGATCAACTGACCAGCGCCGCCGCTGCCGCCGCGCTGCGCGAGCGATTGGCCAATGCGGATGCGGAACTGACTGCGATGACCCTCAATCTGGAACGCCAGCGCCAAGAGGCCGAAGATACGCTGACCCTGCTTGCCGCCGCCCGTGCTGCACAGGCCGAACTCGATCGCTTGCGCGGGTCGCTTGAAGACGAAAATGCAGACCTTGCGCAAGAGCTTGCGCGCTTGCAAGGCTCCCAGACCGAAGCCGAACGTCAAGCCGCACTGCTTGCACTGGCCAACGAACAACTGGCGCAAGAAGAGGCGTTGTCGGCAGAAAGCCAACGACAGGTCGCCGTATTGAACGAGCAGATTGCGCAATTGCGCAATCAGGTGGGCAACCTGCAATCGCTTCTCAACCTTGCCGAAGAGGCCGACCGCGAAGCGCAAGTCCAGATCGAAACGCTTGGTGCACAACTCAACACCGCCGTCGCCCGTGTTGTTGCCGAAGAACGCCAGCGGCGTCTTTTGGAAGAAGCCGAACGCCAGCGGCTTGAGGCGGAAACCGCCCGCCTTGAAGAAGAAGCCGAGCGCCTTGCCGCAGAGGCAGAAGACCTGTCGCGCTTCAAGTCCACATTCTTTGGCGAACTGCGGCAGGTGCTTGAAGGACAAGACCGCATCCGGATCGAAGGCGACCGTTTCATTTTCAACTCCGAGGTCCTGTTCCAGCCCGGCAGTGCGACCTTGTCCGCCGCAGGCGAAGCCGAGATTGCAAATATCGCCGATATCCTGCGCAGTATCGCGGATGATATTCCCGATGGCATTG
>CAYGMX010000175.1:0-6219 GCA_964351055.1 uncultured Loktanella sp.
GTGGAGGGCCTACCGAGCGTTGATGCGCTGGTCCGGCATCTCGACACCAGAACCGGCTGAACATGAACGGCCCGCCAACGCTCCTTCGCAGAACGATGGACCTGTTTTCGTTACGGGCCAAAAAACTGGCCCAGAAGCGGCTGAACGCGTTCGAGAACGAGGCCACCCCTCTCGAATATCTCGACATCATGAAAGACGAGTCGCACGATGGATTAGGGAAGATTGCCAAGTCGACACGAACCGGCAATTTCCTTTCGAAAGTCGACGCACCGCAGGCATTCCGCCGAGAACAGATTGCTTCCGGCGCTTTTCTTTATCGTATGGACGAAGCGATCCGTCCGCTTCTTGTCGTCTTCACAGGCAGGACGAAACGTCCGATGCTGCCGGTCCCCGCGTTTCTACAGTTCTTTGACGCCCGCGACTGGAACGTCCTGATGCTTCGCGACGAGCGGCGGCTGCATTATCGCGAGGGTGTCGAAGGCTTTGCCTCGAGCATCTCTGATTTGGCACCCAAAGTCCGCGATCTTGCGGGAAAGAACGTCGACGTCCTAGCGCTCGGAACAAGCATGGGCGGTCTTCCCGCGATAAGGTTGCAGTTATGCGGCGGAGCAGATCGCGCGATTTCGATCAGCGGGCGTTTCCCCGCAGATGCCCAGCTTCTTCTTTCAGCCCAGACGGTACCGGATCCGTTCGACCCGATCTGCGCCTGCCTGCAACAAAAGGAAAGGCCTCTCCTATTCGTTCATGCCGCCGGTAGCGTCACCGATGCTCAAGAATCCGCGCTTGCGGCTGGGCTGACCGGGGGTCTTACGCGGGCGGTTCCCTTGACTGAAAGTCATGGTCTGCTTGGACAGCTGTGGGAGCAAGGCAGAATTTCGGAGATCTTCCCAGGAGTTTTAGATTTTTGCGACCAAACTCTCGGTCAGCCCTAGGCACCTTTCTTGGTCTCTCCTTGTGATGTCCTTCCAACGTTACCAACGGTCAGGGCGGAAGGCAGTCAACCGTTGCAGTTGCACGGTTTCTCGATGGCGCTTGTCTGCATTCTCCCGCCCGTCGATTTTGCTTACTCAGCGATGAGTTCCCCCAAGGATCATCGACACGGCATCTATGGCGAAGCGCTCCGCAAGACCACACCAAGCCGAAAGACAAGAACGTGGACGACAGCCTTGCGTCAGCAATGGTCCGAATTGGGAAAACATCTCTTCAGGACATTTTCCAAGAGCCGCAGCAATTTCGTGCTACCCCAATCGTTACCCCTACTCCAATCGGTGAAGAAAAGATGCGTTAAGCCTTGGATATGATTGGCGATCCGACGAGGACTCGAACCCCGAACCTGCTGATTAGAAGTCAGCTGCTCTATCCAGTTGAGCTATCGGACCGCGCAGCCGTGGTATGGCGTGCTAGCGGCACATTTGGCAAGCCCAAACGCGCGGATTTGCGCTGCTTAGTGCGTCCAGACGCCTCTACGATTGGTTGCAAAGTTCTCACCATATCCACCGGCACGGATATTGGCTTTGCGCGTCTTGGGTTCTTGCACGACAGCATCAATGCCATGCTCGCGCGCGTACTCAAGCGCCGCTTCTTTGGTATCGAACGCCAGTTTGACCTGCGCCTGCGTGTCGCTGGACGATGTCCAGCCCATCAGCGGGTCAACCTCGCGCGCGGTCTCGGCCACATGCTCTAGCACCCAGTGTTTTGTCTTGGCCGTGCCCGATGACATGGCGGTTCTGGCTGGCTTGTAGATTCGTGCGCGCATTGCGGGTCTCCCTTGGCTGGGACTTATATGTGCAAAAACGATTGTTTTCGCAAGCGTTCTCAGGCCCACTCCCCGCCGCGCATGACCGGCACCCGTTCGCCTGTCTTGGTAATCCCGTCGATATCCACCGCATCCGATCCCATCATCCAGTCAACGTGGACAATGCTTTGGTTGCCGCCTTTCTGCTTGATCTCTTCGGGCGACAGGTCCGACCCGCCTTCGATGGTATCGGCATAGCACTGGCCGAGTGCGATATGGCAGGATGCGTTTTCATCGAACAGCGTGTTGTAGAACAAGGTTCCCGACTGGCTGATCGGGCTGGAATGGGGTACCAGCGCCACCTCGCCGATCCGGCTGGCACCGTCATCGGTGTTCAGCAACGCGTTCAGCACATCGGCACCTTTGGATGCTGTCGCCTCGACAATCCGCCCTGCCTCGAACCGGACCGCGATATTCTCGATCACATTGCCGTTGTAGGCCAGCGGTTTGGTGGCGGCGACGGTGCCATCGACCTTGTAAGCGTGGGGACAGGTAAAGACCTCTTCGGTCGGGATATTCGGCTGGCAGGTCACGCCGTTCAGCGCAGGCGAGGCACCACCCTTCCAGATATGCCCGTCCGCCAACCCCAGCATCAGATCGGTGCCCGGTCCGGTATACTGCAACGCACTGAAATTCTGGGCATTCAGCCAGTCGACCCGCTGTTTCAGGTTAGCGGTATGCGCGGCCCAGTTGGCCACCGGATCGGCACCTTCCAGCCTTGAGGCGGCATAGATCGCATCCATCAACTTGCCCTGCGCCTCTTCGACCGGAAGATCAGGGTAAACCCGCGCGGCCCACGCCGCACCGGGGAAGGCCACGATGTTCCAGTTCACCTCGAAGCCAACAATCGGCCCCATCGCAGGCTTGGCCGCGATGGATGTGGCCTTGCTTAACCGCGCCACCTTGGTGGGGTCCTGTTCGGCCAGCAGCATCGGATCATCACCCGTGATCGCCATACGGGCCGCACCGCCTTTGAAAGCCGCGGCCATCCCCTCGTAAAACCAGTTCGGCGCGCGGTCGAAACTTTCATCGGGCGCGTGTTCATACCGCGCTAGCGTGATCGCATCGTCGGTAAAGAAAGGCGTCACAATCCCCGCGCCCGCTTTGTAGGCATGCACCGTAATCCGGCGCACCAGATCAAGCGCGGCGATGGGCGCGGTAATCACCAAATCCTGCCCCGGTTGCAGGTTCACGCCGGTACGCACAGCGACTTCGGCAAGACGGTCGAGTTTAATGGGATCGATACGGTTGGACATGGCGCACCTCTTTTGTTTGGTCGGAACTTATGCGTTCACAAGGCAGCGTCAACCAGAGTTGGCACATGAGCAAGAATGGGTAGGGTGGGTGAACCTAGGCATATGATTTCACCCACCCTCATTGGATATCTGTCTCTCCTCCCCAATCCCTCCTGACACATCCTGTCAGGAGCCGCCCTTGAACCCCAATCCAAACACATCAACTATAGGGGACCCAAAGGAATCCCCGCTATGGCCTATGCCCAGACCGACAAACGCCCTGCCGAGCAGTTCCTTGCCAACCCCGCGCCGGACGTCAAAACCCGCGAAAAGCTGGAGGGCGGCAAGCAATTCGTCCTGAAGACCGAATTTGAACCGGCAGGTGACCAACCCACCGCGATTGCCGAACTCAGTGCGGGTATTCTGAACGGCGAGCGCGATCAGGTGCTCTTGGGGGCCACAGGCACCGGCAAGACCTTCACCATGGCCAAGATGATCGAAGAAACGCAGCGGCCCGCCATCATCCTTGCGCCGAACAAGACGCTTGCGGCCCAGCTTTATGGCGAATTCAAAGGGTTCTTTCCCGACAACGCCGTGGAATATTTCGTCAGCTACTATGACTACTACCAGCCCGAAGCCTATGTTGCGCGGTCGGACACCTATATCGAAAAGGAATCCCAGATCAACGAACAGATCGACCGGATGCGCCACTCGGCCACCCGCGCGCTTCTGGAACGGGACGATGTGATTATCGTGGCCTCTGTGTCCTGCATCTATGGTATCGGGTCGGTCGAAACCTATGGTGCGATGACGCAGGATATTCACGCAGGCAAATCCTATGACCAGCGCCAGATCATCGCCGACCTGATTGCCCAGCAATACCGGCGCAACGATCAGGCGTTCCAGCGCGGCACCTTCCGTGTGCGGGGCGACAGCCTCGAGATCTGGCCCGCCCACCTTGATGACCGCGCATGGAAGCTGTCGTTCTTTGGCGAGGAACTGGAAACCATCACCGAATTCGACCCGCTGACAGGCACCAAAACAGATACTTTCGACAAGGTCCGCGTCTACGCCAATTCGCATTACGTCACACCCAAACCCACGATGCAGCAGGCGGTGATCGGCATCAAGAAAGAACTCCGGATGCGGCTGGACCAATTGGTCGGCGAAGGCAAACTGCTCGAAGCGCAGCGGCTGGAACAGCGCACCAACTTTGATCTGGAAATGCTGGAAGCCACGGGCGTCTGCAACGGCATCGAAAACTATTCGCGCTATCTGACAGGGCGCGCGCCGGGTGAACCGCCGCCCACATTGTTCGAATTCATCCCCGATAACGCCATCGTCTTTGCCGATGAAAGCCATGTGTCTGTCCCGCAAATCGGCGGCATGTACAAAGGCGACTACCGGCGCAAATTCACGCTGGCGGAACACGGGTTCCGCCTGCCCTCTTGCATGGACAACAGACCGCTGAAGTTCGAAGAATGGGACGCGATGCGCCCACAATCGGTTTTTGTTTCGGCCACTCCTGCGGCATGGGAACTGGAACAGACGGGCGGCGTCTTTACCGAACAGATCATCCGCCCTACCGGCCTGATCGATCCGCAAATCGAAATCCGGCCCGTGGATATGCAGGTCGATGACCTGCTGGACGAGGTGCGCAAAGTGGCTCTCGCGGGCTACCGCACGCTGGTCACCACCCTGACCAAACGCATGGCCGAGGATCTGACCGAATATATGCACGAACAGGGCATCCGTGTCCGCTATATGCACTCCGACATCGACACGATCGAACGGATCGAAATTTTGCGGGATCTGCGCCTTGGGGCCTTCGACGTGCTGATCGGGATCAACCTGCTGCGGGAGGGTCTGGATATTCCCGAATGCGGGCTGGTCGCCATTCTGGACGCCGACAAGGAAGGGTTCCTGCGCTCTGAAACCTCGCTGGTGCAAACCATCGGGCGGGCCGCACGCAACGCCGACGGGCGCGTGATCATGTACGCCGACAGGATCACCGGTTCGATGGAACGGGCGATGAACGAAACCGAACGGCGGCGGGTCAAGCAACTGGCCTATAACGCAGAACACGGCATCACGCCGATGACCGTGAAGAAGAACGTCGAGGATATTCTGGCCGGCCTCTACAAAGGCGACGTGGACATGAACCGCGTCACCGCCAAGGTCGACAAACCGATGGCGGGGGCAAACCTTGCCGCCGTGCTGGACGGGCTGCGGCACGACATGCGCAAGGCTGCCGAAAACCTTGAATTCGAAGAAGCGGCAAGACTACGGGACGAGGTGAAGCGACTGGAAACCGTTGAGCTGACCATCGCCGACGACCCGCTGGCACGGCAGCAGGCCGTCGATAAAGCGGTCGATGACGCGCAAAAGGCATCGGGCCGAAGTACCGGTGGACGCGGCGGTATGCGGGGCGGCAAAAGCAGGTACGGCGGTAAGCGGTAAACCCCCGGTGGGCCAGAAAAAGTTGACCATAGGTCAATTTCACCCCAAAGTAATCGGATTGAAAAACATATTTCCCGATTTTTTTGGAGCGATCATGAGCCTTTCCCCCAACGTCAAGAAAGTGGCAAAGCAAAACGTCAAAGCCAAAGAGGCAATCCAGACCTTACAGGATTCTCTGACCGAAGATGACGCTGCGAATGCCGCGCTCTTCAAGAAAAAGGTAACGGACACCCTTGCCGAAATGAAGGTGACCGATGCCGATCTGGTCGATGAAAGCAACTATGTCCGCGTCGAATACACGGCTGAATTCAGCCTTGATGACATCGCAAACGTGATCAAAGGCGTGCTCAAGGTCGTTGCCACCAACTCTGGCCCCGGTGTCCCCGGTCCCGCCACCAGCCCCGAGGCGATCGAAGCCTATATCGGCGTTGTCAGTTCTGTCGCAGAGGCTGCCAAGACATCTTCTGCCAGTTCATCGGATATGTCCTATTCCGCGACCAAGATCGGACCCGGGACATTTGTGTTCCTTTATGCGCGAAGCGCATCCATCAGTGACGACAGGTTGTTCGGCAAGGAATCCATTACCGCCTCTGCATTGTATTATCGGGTCATCAATTCCATTCAGGCGGTCCAGAAATCCGCCGAATTCAAGCTGGCCCTGATCGACTATTACATGATCGACAAATGGGCGCTGGTGAAAGAGTCGTATATCGACTTGCTCATTGCGCA
>CAYGMX010000176.1:0-6176 GCA_964351055.1 uncultured Loktanella sp.
CAGCGCTTTTTCGGCAAGAAGTCCGGCGTTTTCGCGGATACCGCGTTCGATGGAGGCCGCCATTTCCGGGTTGTCGCGCAGGAACTGCTTGGCGTTCTCGCGGCCCTGACCGATCCGCACGCTGTCATAGGAGAACCAGGAGCCCGATTTCTCGACCGTGCCGGCCTTGACGCCAAGATCGATCAGTTCGCCCATCTTGGATATGCCTTCGCCGTACATAATGTCGAATTCGACCATCTTGAAGGGCGGCGCGACCTTGTTCTTGACCACCTTCACGCGGGTGGCGTTGCCTACAACCTCGTCGCGGTCCTTGATCGCGCCGATGCGGCGGATATCCAAACGGACAGAGGCATAGAATTTGAGCGCGTTGCCCCCTGTCGTCGTTTCGGGAGAACCGAACATCACTCCGATCTTCATCCGGATCTGGTTAATGAAAATCACCATACAGCCGGACCGATTGATCGAACCGGTCAGCTTGCGCATCGCCTGGCTCATCAAGCGGGCATGTACACCGACCGAGCTGTCGCCCATATCGCCTTCAAGTTCGGATTTGGGCGTCAGGGCCGCAACCGAATCCACAACCACAAGGCTGACCGCACCGGACCGCACCAGCGTATCCACGATTTCCAGCGCCTGTTCGCCTGTGTCAGGCTGTGAAATCAACAACTCGTCAAGGTTCACGCCCAGCTTTTTGGCATACTGCGGGTCAAGCGCGTGTTCGGCATCGACAAAGGCGCAAACGCCACCTTTTTTCTGCTCTTCCGCGATAGAATGCAGCGTCAGGGTCGTCTTGCCCGAGGATTCAGGGCCATAAATCTCGATCACGCGGCCCTTGGGTAGGCCACCAATGCCAAGCGCGATATCCAGACCCAGCGAACCTGTCGACGTCGCCTCGATCTCGGGCATCTGATTCTGGCCACCCAGCTTCATGATAGAGCCCTTGCCGAACTGCCGTTCGATCTGTGCCAGCGCGCTTTCGAGCGCCTTTTCTTTGTCCGCAGTCTTTTTATCTGTCATTTTGAGGAGTTCTGCCGTTGCCATATGTCCTGTCCTTATTTCATGCACCCTTGCGGGCGGCAATCACTGCTTTTGTTCTCTTTGTGTTCTCTCTATTCATGAGATCAAAAGAAGAACATTGCAACATAAATTTTCTACATTCACCTTGCCGGAAAAGTGGTTAAAGTTCGGTTTACGGCATTACGCACCAGCAAGTTTAGTTAAAGGTCGATCCACAATTGCTTGTTTTCTGGAAAGAAAATCTTGTTCTTCTTGCGGTTCCCAAGACCGGGTCAACAGCACTTGAGGGCGCATTGGCCCCGCGCGCGTCCATGGTGTTGCGTGATCCCCCGCATCTGAAACATGCGCCCTGCTATCGCTACAAACGATTCCTGCGGCCGTTTTTCGTGCAGGCGGGCGGACAAACACCCGAAGTGATGGCGGTGGTCCGCAACCCGATTGACTGGCTAGGCAGTTGGTACCGCTACCGGACCCGCCCTGATCTGATCGGCCACGAGAACAGCACACAGGACATCAGTTTTGATGATTTCGTGCTGGAATACTGCAAGGGCACGCCTGCCCCATTTGCCAATGTCGGATCACAAAACAAATTCCTGCGGATCAACGATGGCGAAATCGGCGCGGACCATCTGTTCCAGTATGAACAATGGCACAGGGTCATCGGTTATCTTGAAGAGCGGTTGCAGATGACGATCGCGCTGAAGCAGAAAAATGTGTCGCCGGTGATGGAACTGACGTTATCAGCGGATGTTGAAGCGAAGTTGCGGGAGAAGCGTGCAGCGGAATTCGAGGTTTGGGAGGCAGGGAAAAGGTGAATAACGATGTCCCTAATATAGGCTCTGAGACCAAAATGACTGATGCTGCACAATATATGTCGTTCATCTGGGGATGGCTCCAGTATAATAAATCGCCCATCTGGATGGCGGATTACAATTTGAATTTGGGGTTTGGCGTGCGCTTGGTTAAACGCGCAAGTGGTCAGCTTCACTAGCACCCGTAGGATTGGGCGCACCCAGAGAGGTTCTAACGCAAATGAGGGAACGGATTTCATGTCTGGTTTTCAAAAGCTAACCCCTTCCGAAGTGAATTTTTGGGTGGTCGTTCCCTTGGCTCTGGGGATAACTTCTGGGATCTACATCCTTATCTTTGGAGCTCCTGAACCTGTCCTGTCGAGCGAAGGTAAGCGCACCATACAATGGTATTTGCATTATTCAGAACAGCGTTACGGGCGGATTATGACGGCTGGCGCCCTCATGGGGCTTGGGTTGTGCTGTGCAGTCGTGACCAAGCTCTTTCCCTATGGCAGCCCGGAATGACGACTGCTGCATCCTTCAGGCAAAGCGAACAAAGCGGCCATTCTTCCTAGACGCGTTGTAAAACACGTCTACTGGGTCTGATATCGCAAAGCAGCGACCTTCCTATTCACTCAAGGTACGTCGCACCGCATCCTTCCAGCCCGCATAGCGCCGCTCGCGCGTTACCTCGTCCATCTGCGGCTCGAACCGCCGGTCGAGCGCCCAATTTGCCGCGAACCCTTCCTGATCGGGGTACACGCCTGCGCGCATTCCCGCGAGCCAAGCGACCCCCAGCGCCGTTGTCTCGAGCACCTTGGGTCGGTCCACCGGCGCGCCGATGATGTCGGACAGGAATTGCATCGACCAATCCGAGGCGCTCATCCCACCATCAACCCGCAAAATCCCATCCGTATCAGAGGCTTGCCAGTCGCTTTTCATCGCTTCCAGCAGATCGCGGGTCTGAAAGCCCACGCTTTCCAAGGCCGCCCGCGCAAACTCCGCAGGGCCGGAATTGCGGGTCAGACCGTAGACGGCGCCGCGTGCATCCGCATCCCAATAAGGCGCGCCTAAGCCAGTAAAGGCAGGGACCAAATAAAGCTCTTGCCCCTGATCGGCGGTTTCCGCCAGTGGCTGGGTTTCCTTTGCCTCGCGGATGATCTTGAGCCCGTCGCGCAACCATTGCACCACAGCGCCCGCGATAAAGATCGACCCTTCCAGCGCATAGGTCGGTTTGCCGTCGAACTGATAGGCAATCGTCCCAAGCAGGCGCTTTTGGCTTTCCACCAGCGTATCTCCGGTATTGAGCAGCGCAAAGCACCCCGTGCCATAAGTGGATTTCAACATCCCCGGCTGAAAACACGCCTGCCCGATGGTGGCGGCCTGTTGGTCGCCCGCGACGCCGAGGATGGGCAGTTCGCGGCCAAATAGATCGGCACGGGTCTTGCCAAAATCCGCCGCACAATCGCGCACTTCAGGCAACATCGCGGCAGGGATGCCGAAACGCTTGCAGATTGTTGTGCTCCACCGCCCCTTGCGGATATCATATAGCATGGTGCGGGCTGCATTGGTGGCGTCCGTGGCGTGGACCTTGCCGCCTGTCAGCTTCCAGATGAGATAACAATCGACCGTGCCGAACAGCAATTCCCCAGCCTCGGCCCGCGCATGCGCCCCTTCGACCTTGTTGAGGATGTAATGCACCTTTGTGCCGGAAAAATAGGGATCGGCCAGAAGGCCGGTGCGATAGGTGATTTCGGATTCGAACCCTTCCTTGCGCAACGCTTCGCAAAACGGTGCTGTGCGGCGGTCCTGCCAGACGATGGCGTTATGGATCGGCTCGCCCGTGGTCTTGTCCCATACCAATGTGGTTTCGCGCTGGTTGGTAATCCCGATGGCGGCCACATCACTGGCGGTGATTCCCGCCTTTTCGATGGCACCCCGACAGGTGGATGCAACGGATGACCAGATGTCGGACGGGTCATGTTCGACCCAGCCGGATTGGGGGAAATGCTGGGTGAATTCTTCCTGTGCGGTGGCCTTCACGCGCATATCGGCATCAAAGATGATGGCGCGGCTTGATGTGGTGCCTTGATCGATGGCCAGAATATAGGTCATGGTGTCCCCCCGTATTGTTTTGTCTCAAGACGCCATAAAAGCGTCAAGGGCCGCGATCTGGTCCGCGCCCAGACGCAGGCCCAGTTTGGAGCGGCGCCAGACGACATCCTCTGCTGTCTGTGCATATTCGCGCGAGATCAGCCATCTGACCTCTGCTTCGGTCAGTGTCGCACCGAAATCCTGCCCCAGATCGGCGGCTTTTTTCGCGTCACACAGAATGGTCCTTGCCTCTGTGCCGTAAGCCCTGATCAGGCGCAGCGCCCAAGTCGCGCCAAGAAACGGATAGGCGGCCTGAAGATCGGCCACCAGTTTGTCGCGGTCGCCGACCTTGAAATCACCGCCGGGCAATGCGGCTGCGGCTGTCCATGGTCCGCCCCCGCCAATCAAGGGTGTCAGCTTTTTGAGGGCGTTTTCGGCCAATTTGCGATAGGTCGTGATCTTGCCACCAAAGATATTGAGAAGCGGCGCGCCAGTGTCGTCCAGCGACAGGACATAATCGCGGGTCGCGGCGGTCGCGGATTTTGCGCCATCGTCATAAAGCGGGCGCACACCGGAGTAGGTCCAGACGATATCGGCGCGGGTCACCTGCTTTTCGAAATACTGCGAGGCGAAGGCGCAAAGGTAATCCTGCTCTTCATCGGTGGCAAAAGGCTTTTCGGACAGGTTCTTGTGTTCCTTGTCGGTGGTCCCGATCAGGGTGAAATCTGTCTCGTAGGGAATGGCGAAAATGATCCGCCCGTCCTCGCCCTGAAAGAAATAGCTCTTGTCGTGGTCGAACAGCTTTTTCGTCACGATATGGCTGCCACGGACCAGACGCACCCCTTCGGAGGTATTCAGCCGTGCCACTTCACGCACGATGTTTTCCACCCACGGGCCGCCCGCATTCACCAAGGCGCGTGCGGTGTGCGTTCGTTGTTCGCCTTTGTGTTCGGTCACAATCTGCCATGAACCGCCTTCGCGGGACGCGCTGATGACCTTGGTGCGTGTCATGATCGTGGCACCGTGCTCTTGCGCGTCGCGCGCATTCAGCACCACTAGGCGCGCATCTTCGATCCAGCAGTCGGAGTATTCGTAAGCTGTCTTGAATTTGTCCTTAAGCGGCTTGCCCGCAGCGCTTTTGGTCAGATCGACAACATGCGTACCGGGCAGGATCTTGCGCCCACCAAGGTGATCATACATAAACAGGCCCAGCCGGATCAGCCAAGCCGGTCTGCGTCCTTTCATCCATGGCATCACGGTCGACAGCAGTTTCGATGTCGGCGTGTCGTTCTCGAACCGCATGTCTTTGTGATAAGGCAGGACAAAGCGCATCGGCCAAGAGATATGCGGCATGTTGCGCAGCAGCACCTCGCGCTCGATCAGCGCCTTGCGGACCAGTCCGAATTCGAAAAACTCCAGATAGCGCAACCCGCCATGGAACAGCTTGGTCGAGGCCGACGAGGTCGCCGATCCCAGATCATTCATTTCGGCCAGACCCACGCTCAGCCCGCGCCCCGCCGCATCCCGCGCGATCCCGCAGCCGTTGATCCCGCCACCGATAATAAAGACATCAAAGTCCGGTTTCATCACGTGCCTCATTTGCTTGACGCCGTCATAGAGGGGTTGCCGCTACGTGCAAGCAGCATGACCGTGAAAGTTCGCGCACAACACACCGAACATAATCCGAATTCAGCCCAAGCATAATTTATTATGCTGTATGCTTGCCAAATGTTCGCATCTTATCTTAAACGAACACATGGACACAGAGACCCGCCACGCCGTTATCCGGTCAATCGCGCAATCCCAAGGCAAGGTCCTTGCGACCGATCTGGTGCGCCATACAGGTGTCGCGGTGCAGACGATCCGGCGCGACCTGCGTCAGCTTTGCGCGGCGGGCCTGCTGGAACGTATCCACGGCGGCGCTGTCCTGCCCTCGGGGGTCAGCAATATCGGCTATGGCGACAGGCGCGCCCTGAACCGCGATATCAAGATCAGGATCGCGCGGCGCGCGGCACAACTGATCCCCGACAATGCCTCGCTTTTCCTCAACATCGGAACCACGACCGAAGCGGTGGCGCACGCCCTGCATGCGCATCGCAACCTGATGGTAGTGACCAACAACCTCAATGTCGCAAATATCCTTGCCAATAACGACAGCTGTAATGTGGTTGTGGCCGGTGGCAGTTTGCGCCGCTCCGATGGGGGATTGGTCGGCGACCTCGCGGCCCTCGCGATTGACCGTTTCAAGGTCGATCTGGCGGTCATCGGGGCCTC
>CAYGMX010000177.1:0-6163 GCA_964351055.1 uncultured Loktanella sp.
CCCCCCCATTTTATTCAGTTCGAAAAGACAGCGACCGAGACCGGCACGTGCCACCACTCTGTATCCAACTGCATGCAAAATAGCATACGACCTTTGAAACGGACGCGCGTCAGAACGTCGCGCCCCCTTTGAATTAGCTTTGTCCCTGCAGGTGCGCATGCGGTTCCACCCCGCCGGGCCGAAGCCCTTGATGACACGGACCTTTTGCCCCCTCGGCTGGCGATACCTGCTTGCAATACGCCGGCCCGCCGGACAATGCTCTGCGCATGATAACGATCCAACAATCCCCGACAGATCCCGCGTTTGTGCAGAATCCTTATGCGTTCTATGACAGGGCCCGCACCGCCGGAAACTTCTTTTGGTGGCAAGAGTACGGTATGGCCTGTGCAGTGTCCCACGAGATGGTGCACAAAGTCTTACGAGACCGGCGCTTGGGGCGCGAATGTCCTGCTGAACTGGCCCCGACGATCCCCGACCGGTTGAGGCCCTTCTACGATGTCGAGGCCCACTCCATGCTCGAACTGGAACCGCCGCGCCATACGCGCCTGCGCGCCCTTGTTCTGCGCGCCTTTACCAGCCGGACAATCGCCGCCCTTGCACCGGATATCACGGCGCTTTGTCATGGTTTGATCGACCACTTTCCATCCGGTCCTTTCGACCTTTTGACAGCCTATGCGCAGCCGGTTCCGGTCGTGATCATTTCGCGGTTGCTTGGCGTGCCGGAGGACAGGGCCGATGACCTTGTGCGCTGGTCCAATGCGATGGTTGCCATGTATCAGGCACGGCGCACCCCCGAAATAGAGGCAAAGGCAATCGCCGCGACGGATGATTTTGTGCAGTTCATGCGCGGCTATATTGCCAAGAGGCGCAAGACGCCGACTGATGACCTGATCTCGACGCTGATTGCGGCGGAACAGGACGGGGAACGCCTGAGCGAGGACGAGTTGATTACAACCTGTATTCTGCTGCTGAACGCGGGCCACGAGGCGACGGTCCACACCCTTGGCAACGGCACGAAAACCTTGCTGGAGCATGGCGAACGCTGCATCACCGATGCCGCTGTCGAAGAGGTGATCCGCTATGACCCGCCACTGCATATGTTCACGCGCTGGGTCTACGAGGATGTGAGCTTTGGCGCGCACCAGTTCAAGCGCGGCGACCAGATCGCCTGTCTGCTGGCGTCTGCGAACCGTGACCCCGCAGCGTATGTGGCACCGAACAACTTTGATCCGGCGCGCAGCGGCCCGCAAAACACCAGCTTTGGCGGTGGTATCCATTTCTGCGTTGGCGCACCTCTTGCGCGGCTGGAGTTGCGGATCGCGCTCGAGGTCTTGTTTGCGCGCTGCCCCGCCTTGCGGTTGGACAGCGCGCCGGTCTATGGCGATGTGTATCACTTCCATGGGCTCGAACGGCTGATGGTGCGTGCGGTGCGTTAGCGTGCAAACCGTTCCATGCGCGTAGGTGTGATCCGGTAGATTTCATCGTGCAATGCGTTCACTTCCATGAAGCGGGCGATTGATCCAAAAGTTGCGGTGCCGACACGCGCACCGTGATCGGCCGTGGTCAGCGCCTGTGACGCGGCCGGTGCAAGGAACCGTTCCAAACCATTCAGCGTTACCGGTTGTGGAACAAAATGGGCAGTGATGTTCGCCTTGATCTGCGCCTGGTCGCTGGTGTCGTAAAGTGCAGCCATCAAGATATCGAGCGTATGCTCTGTGCAGTTCTGGAATTGACCGGTGCGCGGGTTGGCCAGCACCGAATAATTCGGATTATGCAGCGCCGCATAGGTCGGGCCGGTGATCACATCCAGCAATTTGCGCTGCAGCCTTGCATCGGGAATAATCACGCCCGCATCAAGACTATGAGCACCCGCAAAGAAATCCGCCGGAGAATCCTGCACCAGTTCACTGCGGGTCAGATCATCTGCTGTCTGGTAAAGGTTATAGACGCGGTAGCCCATGCCGGTCCTGCCATCCGCGTGGGTGATCCGGGCGTAGACCCAGAATGCAACATGGGTATAGTTGACCCCCTCTGGCAAAACAGAAGGATCGCGCCCTACCCGCGACACAATGGCGACAGTGGCCCCGCGCGCGGCAAGGTCCTGCTGGACGCGGTTCGAAAAGGTTGCGACCTCTGCTGCGGGCAACACCGGATTTCCGGCAGCACTGCTGCCAGCGGCGGCTTGCATCGGCAACATTGTGGCAGCGGCCAAGACGATGATCGACAAGATGCGTTTCATGATCCTGTCTCCCTAGTTCAGCCGTGGGGGGCCGTTTGGTACGACACATGCGGTTGCGCGTGTTGGCACACAGGTTGCAGCGTTTTGTGCGCCAAGGCTGGCATCCATGACCTCTCCTCCCGCCGACATCGCGGCGGTGCCAACCTCTTCGAGCGCAACGCCGGTGACAGCCAGGACCGACCCCGTAGCGATCACAGGAACAGCCGAAACTGTCGCGGCGCTTAAGGCTGTGGTGCTTGCGCCGTGGCTGGCGGCTTGGGTGCTATGGTCAACCGATTGTGCGGTGTGGTGCACGCTTGGTGCGGCGCAGGCCGAGGCGAGCAAAAGACCGGCGACCCCTGCGACTTTGGTAAGAACTGACATGTTTCACTCCATTATGAACATTGTTCACAACAGATAGCGAGGTGTTCAGGGCGCGTCAATCAAAATTTGAACACTGTTCAATTTTTTTCTTAGCATGGCCGTGGATTCGGCGCACCGCGGTCTTACAAAGGCAGTGCAATCGTCGACTTGATTTCCTCCATCGACAACAGCGCTGTGACATTATGCACCTTCACTTCGGAAATCAGCGCTTGATAGAACGTGTCATAGGCGCGCGCATTGCGCACCCGCACTTTCAGGATATAGTCGATATCACCGGCGAGCCTGTGCGCCTCTTGCACTTCAGGGCGGGATTTCAACGCCTTAAGGAACCGCCGCTGCCACTCGGCGTCATGTTCGGACGTCCGGATCAGCACAAAGAAACAGGCCTCGAACCCAAGCGCCTCGGCATCGAGCAAGACAGTCTGCTGTCCGATAATTCCCGCCTCGCGCATCTTGCGAATCCGGTTCCAGACAGGGGTCTTGGATGACCCCACCACCTTGGCAATATCGTCCAAAGACTGGGCCGCATCCGCTTGCAGCGCCGCTAAAATCTTCCGGTCTGTGGCATCAATCCGTACCGACATTCTTAATTCTCCAAAATCACAGGACAGGCGGCCCAAAATGCAGGTGATCCAGAACGTATGTCCTTAACAACCCGCATGGGGGAGCAAATAGCAGAACACTATTCTATATTGAAGAGAAGAAAACAGAGGTTCGCCATGAAGCATTTTCCGATCTTCCTTGCTGTCGAAGGCCGCAGAATCGTCCTGTCCGGAGGTGGTGATGCCGCCATGGCCAAGCTGCGCCTGCTGATGAAGACAGAGGCCCACCTGACCGTCATCGCGGAAGAGATCGCCGACGACATTCGGAAATGGGCCGCCCAAGGCAAGCTGCGCATCGTCGCACGCGGGATGGAGCCGGGTGATGCGCTCTGCGCTGCTTTGTTCTATGCCGCCAACGAAGATGACGCCGAAGATGCCCGCGTTGCTGCGATTGCCCATGCCGACGGTGCATTGGTCAATATCGTCGATAACCTTGCTGACAGCCAATTCATAACCCCCGCGATTGTCGACCGCGATCCTGTGACGATCGCCATCGGCACCGAAGGGGCAGCCCCTGTGCTGGCCCGCGCGATCAAGGCCGACCTTGAAGCGCGCCTGCCCACATCGCTGGGCGTTCTCGCCCGCATCGGAAAGACCTTCCGCCATGCTGTCGATGTGCTGCCCATGGGGCGCAAGCGGCGTGATTTCTGGTCAGAATTCTACTTTCACGCGGGGCCGAAAGCGATGGAAGACGCAGGCGAGGCGCGAGTCCTGCCCGCTTTGGAAACGCTGCTGGATGCGCATATCATGGCAAAACGCAGCGAGGGACATGTTGATTTCGTCGGCGCTGGCCCCGGCGACCCAGAGCTCTTGACGCTCAAGGCCCGCAACGCGCTGGATAAGGCGGATGTGGTCATTCACGACCGTCTGGTCACAGGTGAAATTCTTGAACTGGCCCGCCGCGAGGCGATCATCATTGATGCAGGCAAAGAGGGCTTTGGCGCATCCATGGCCCAAACCGACATCGACGCACTGATCGTGCAGCATGCGCTGGACGGGCATCATGTCGTGCGTCTGAAAGCAGGCGACCCGACGGTTTTCGGCCGTCTGGACGAGGAAATCGAGGCCGTGACCGCCCATGATATTCCCTACCGCATCATTCCGGGGATCACCGCCGCCTCTGCTGCGGTCGCGGGCATCGGGCAAAGCCTGACCAAGCGTAATCGGAATTCTTCGGTCCGCCTGATTACAGGGCATGACACCAAAGGCTATGCCGATCACGACTGGAAAGCCCTCGCGCAGCCCGGTGAGGTTGCCGCGATCTATATGGGAAAGAAGTCCGCCCGCTTTATCCAAGGCCGCCTGTTGATGCATGGCGCTGATCCGGCAACACCGGTCACGATCATTGAAAACGTCAGCCGTGCCGACCAGCAGATCATCGCCACGACCTTGGCCCAGCTTGAACCCACACTGACACAGGCCGACCTCAAAGGCCCGGCGATCACTTTTTACGGGCTGGCCCCGCGCGACGCGCAGGCACGTGCCGAAACGCTCAAGGAGTTTGCATAATGGCCCCGCGCTTTACCCCCAAGGTCGTCACCGCCAATGCCTTGCTGGAAGGCGATGCCGTCTGGCTGACCGAGGCCGACACATGGACCCGCGACATGCGCGAGGCCGAATTGATCACTGATGAGGCGCACGCCGATCTGCGTCTTCTTGAGGCACAGTCGCGCGCAGGCGAAGTGGCAGGCGCTTATCTGGCCGATGCAAAACAGGGCGAGCACGGGCCGGAGCCTGTGCACTTCCGCGAAGCATTCCGCACCCGCGGCCCTTCGAATTATGCCCACGGCAAGCAAGTGGAACTTTCCTGATGTATGTTTACAACGACTTTGACGGGGCTTTTGTCCGTGAACGCGTGGCCCAATTCCGTGGTCAGGTGGAACGCCGGATAGACGGATCACTGACCGAGGACGAATTCAAACCACTGCGCCTGATGAACGGGCTTTATCTGCAACTGCACGCCTATATGCTGCGGGTCGCTGTGCCTTATGGCACGCTGAACCCTGTGCAAATGCGCCAGCTTGCCTATATCGCTGACCGTTGGGACAAGGGCTATGGCCATTTCACCACGCGCCAGAATATCCAGTACAACTGGCCGGAATTGCGCGACGTTCCCGATATGCTGGATGCACTGGCCGATGTGGGCATGCACGCGATCCAGACCAGCGGCAACACCATCCGCAACGTGACCGCAGACCATTTTGCCGGTGCCGCCGCGGACGAGATCGAAGACCCCCGCCCGATTGCAGAGCTCTTGCGCCAGTGGTCCACCGATCACCCCGAATTCCAGTTCCTGCCGCGCAAGTTCAAGATCGCGGTGACAGGGGCGGAACATGACCGCGCCGTCACCAAAGCGCATGACATCGGGCTGCGCATGGTCCGCAACGCCGCAGGCGAACCGGGTTTCGAGGTGATCGTGGGCGGCGGGCTTGGCCGCACACCGATGGTGGGCAAGGTGCTGCGCGCCTTCCTGCCCAAGGCCGATCTGCTGCCCTATTGCGAGGCAATCGTCAGCGTCTACAACCTGCTGGGCCGCCGCGACAACAAATACAAGGCGCGGATCAAGATTACCGTGCATGAAAACGGCCTTGAGACCATGCAAGAGCTGGTCGAGGACCGCTTTGCCAGAATCCGCGCCGGTTTCACCGGCCACGATCAGGCGCTGCTGGCCGAAATCGAGGCTGCATTTGCACCGCCCGCCTATATCACAAAGCCTGTCGACGGGTTCGAGGCCGCACGCCTTGCCAACCCTGCCTTCAGGTCGTGGACAGATACGAACCTCGCCGCCCACAAGAACCCTGATTACGCCATCGTATCGGTCAGCATCAAAAAGCACGGAAATACGCCCGGCGATGCGACATCCGACCAGATGCGCGCCATGGCCGATATCGCCGAAACCTATGGGCACGGCGAATTGCGGATCAGCGACGAGCAGAACGTGATCCTGCCGCATGTGCAC
>CAYGMX010000178.1:0-6114 GCA_964351055.1 uncultured Loktanella sp.
CTTACGCCTGGGGGCCAGTCGCTATTATTGGAGCGTTGGGTGTGCTCCTGCGTGGAACACCTTATCTGCCAACAAACAATCGCTAAGCGGCCAAGACAAGATTCACCGTTCATCGATTCCGATAGCGGCTGTAACATGTAGCCGCAGCATCATTTGAATGTCAGCTACTACTTTCTTGCCATGTCTGGCATGCACATGCAGCGAACGTCCGGAGTCCGCCCAAAATGTTGCTGCGCCTTAACTCTTACCGCTAGGGTCAAGTCGTTACAACTTTTGGGAGGAATGAATTGTTCTACAAAATTTCCAGCAGTGTGGGATCCGGCAAGACGCAGGCTGTAATTGAACACATCCGTGACAACTTGGACTCCGGCTACATCATCGTGGCTCCCACCGTCCAACTCTGCAGCGAGATTTACGAGAGGCAACTCGAGCGTTTCGCTTATGGCGATGTTGCGAGACCAGAATATACCAGTGGTGACAGAATTCGATTAGTCGTAAATGGCGACAACATGGGTCCAGTCTTTCCAAGGGCTTTGAAGGCATGTCAAGATTTCAACTCTGCAACTCCGCCAATCATCATCGTGACTACCGTTACGTTTGAGTTCCTGTTGCAGACGCTCACGGATGAGATCAAGCAGCTCTTCAAAGTCTTTATCGATGAGGGCATGCATGTGATAAAAACTGAGCAGCTTCACACTAGTAAGATCGATGAGTTCAGAAAGCACTTTGAAGTCGCTCAAGATGGATTAATGACACCAGCGCATGGCGCAAAGGAAGTTCTGGATTGGATCGCCTTCAAGTCAAACAAGTTGGCTACCGCTGATCTCCAACATTTTCAAATACCTGCCTTCGAACAGATATGCCGCCTTGTCGTGACCGAGATTTACGACGCCTACCTCGACACCACCTCAAAAAGCTTCCGTGTCGTTGGTGTGCTGTCTCCTGAGACCATGAAATCCTTCAAGTCAGTTACGATGATTGTCGCAGTCTTCGACGCAACGCTTTTGCCAATCCTTTGGAAGCAGAAGCACGGTATTGAGTTTGCAGAATTTCCTTTGGAACAAGAATTGTTCGACAGCCACAAAGAGAAAGGTCCTCAGATCAGCATATGGCATGTCCTACACCCAGACGATGTGCCAAGTGTGAAGACTCTGAGGAGGAATTGGAAAGATGGGCAGACTAATGAAAATGACCCCAAAAAACGCGTCATACAAAGGATTGGGCAGATCGTTGATGCCGCTTTTCCTAACGGTGCCTACTGCTGGTCTGCCAACAACTTTTTCAAGAACGAAGATAATGTAATGCAAGGCACAAAAATGCCTCCAGTGTGTGCTGGCCTCAATCAATTTAGGCATCACCAAACTGTCGTGTCGCTGCTTTGTATGAATCCTCAGCCTTGGGTCCCAAAAGTATTGGTAAAGCTGTTTGATTTGGCTAGGACTGACCTCTATGAGCTTTGGAGGTTTTCACATACGTATCAGGTCATTGGGCGTTGTCGTCTACGAGTAAGGAATGACAATCTACCGATCACTATAGTTGTTCTGTCAAAGCAATGTGCCGATAAGCTCAGAGAGCTCTTCATTGGGTCAGATGATCTCGGACAGCTAGGCGATCTACCAAAATACTCATCATCAAGTCCGATTGAAGAAACAGTGAACAAGATTGCCTATAGTCGCAGAGATGATAGCGCCTATTCGAAACATAAGAAGCGTGCCAATGACAGTGGCACTCAACCTCTGGACAAGGAAGTTTGGTACAACACCATGAGGCTGCCTTCACTCCAAAAGGTAAAGTGAAACAGGGGTAACAGGGGGTTTATAATAAAGGGTATGTTACCCCAAGTAGATTTGTCTTGCTTTTGGGTAGTCGATGTTGATTTGCATAGTCGTTAACAGAAATTCTAAATATACAAACTCGTAAATTCCACGCAAAATTACTTATATAAATCAGACTTATGTCCTTCTTTCGTTCCTTCTTTTCGTCCTGCCGGAGGCGTTAACCCGAGTCCACCTGTTACCCGTGTCAACGACTGTGGCTCTACAGGTCTTTCAAACATTGAGCTGGTAGCGATGGAGCTATCGAAATACATCATTTTCCGGAAGAAATTTTTGAGCCGGAATGCATATAGTATCGTAACCCCCATGCCCCCGGGGCGGGGGAGGTGACAGACTATGGGCCAATATAATCGTTCTGACTGCCCCGCAGAGCAGAGCGTGGCGGGCGAGATAACCTTCACGAGGTTAGGGTCAGATGGTTTAAGGGTATGAACTATAAACATTTTTACGAGAAAATCTTTAGCCGTTCACAAAATGAAGGTGTGAACGCACAGTAGCGGCTACTGTGCGCCTCTCATGTCTTGCCGAGGGTCCATTACTGTCTAGTCGAATAAAGCCGCTCTGCCCCCCCATACGCATTGTATGCGTGAGCCATAAGATCCGCAAAGCAGACCTTAGTTCGTCGTGCAGCGAACGGCGGGTTTGAGCCCTAGGCGTGGGATGCTGCACCACGCACCAATGCCCGCTTCTTGGGTTGCGGCCAAAAAATCGGACAAAGCCAAAAAGAATTTCCCAACGTTTCTTGCACACGATCTTGCAATACTTTTGAAGGCACCCGAGTCAGAGACAAGAACAACCTTTTAAATCAAATGTATATTCAGGAAGGGGTCTGATGTGCGGACGGAACGGACCTGTGTCTGATCAGCGAGCCGTAATTCATCGACGATCGATCCGGTTAGTCTGATCAACCCTCCCAGATGTCAGATAGATGGTTTTCCGAGATCAGCTTTGCGGCTTCAACGCCTGCTTCTTCGGAGAGAGGACGCAGATCTGTACTGTGACCCCATGCAACGGCCATGACTTCGCCATCGAGGAAGAACCAAGCAGAACAATAACTGTCTGCGCAAACGAAGCCTTCTCTCTCGCCCCTTCGTAACGCGGCACTGACCAGTCCGGCATTGGGATGGAGACCCTTCGCCAGATCGAGATTTGTTGGCCAATAAAGATCGACAAGCGAATAGATGCGTCGCGCCTCACAGAGGCGTTGATTGACACCTCTGCCTGAGTGGCACTGCGAAGATAACTGCTTACTAAAAAAGAACCGTAGATGATACACATGCAGAGCATCGCGACCACCATTCGTTTCAGCGCAGAGGCGCCGCATGTCTTCTCGTTCGTGTCGCGCATTGTTGTAGCGACCGTACCAAGCTTGTCGCGGCCATCCAAAAATCGCCTGTGACTCCACCGCCGTGACACGGGGGACCTTCATGAATAGTCCACCGATTTCGAACCGTGCGTGTTGCGTGCAGTCGCGTGGAACTTCGATATGAAAGAATGCCGCATACCCCAAAACGGCAAGCCCACTCGGCAGAAAAAGGAGCTTAGGATACCTCCTTTCTCGGATCGCCACACTCCAAGCTGCGGCGGCAAGACTCAAGAGGCCCGAAACAAGGCTTGGGATGGTGTAACCCGGTAGCGTCTCCACGCTAATGGTGTCGAACCAAAAAACGAATGGCCACAGGAAACAAGCGGCGACGAGCAGCCATCTCGCACGATGCTTGTAGAAATAGAACACCACTGAAACCGTGGTGAAAATGCCGATGGCTAGGAGTGCACTGACCTCGAGGAAAAAGAAGAGTAGCGGATACATTTTAGCCTAAAGTCCTCTCGCACTTCACGATTGTATTTGACCATGGGCTAGCATCATCAATATGACAACGTTTGGAGTGCGCAAATGTTTCTGGAACCGCCATTGGATTGGCTGGGGCGATTGCGTTCCCATCCTTGATAAGGACCGTTTTTTGGCACGCATCTTCGAAGCGGACATTCGCACAGCCGCAGCGAACGTCAACTAAGTCCGCATAGCAGACGTCGATGCATCCCGCAGCTAAGGTCCGGTTCGAGCCCACTTTGACCGATGCTGCGGTGTGGACGAATGGCAGCTATCATTGGCGTCCCCAAAACCTTTAACAACTGGTTCGGTTCTGAACAGGGTTTCTAACAGCGGAAATTTAGGTGGTTCTCAGGCGTTCCAAAAAACCATCGTTTCTGGCACATGCGCCCGCTAATGTTCAGTCTCACAAAGCCCGTGATCTGCAAGCGTTTCGATAACGGCGCAGTCTGCCACATTGTCGGCATCACATTGGGTGATGCGCTTTAACTCACGCTCTAGCCGCCGCAATTTTGCAATTCTGGCTTGAACATCTTTGAGGTGTTGCGCTGCTATGCTGTGCGCGTCCTGGCAGGGCTTCTCAGGATGCTGGCTCAGGTTCAGAAGGCCCCTGATGTCTTCGACCGAGAACCCGAGATCGCGGGAATGTCGAATGAAGGAAAGGCGCCCCAAACCTTCCTTTGTGTATCTGCGCTGGTTGCCTTCCGAGCGTTCGGGCGCATCAATCAAGCCCATCTGCTCATAATAGCGAATGGTTGGGATTTTGACGCCTGTGTGCTTGGAAAGCTGGCCGATGGAATACATCGAAAATACCTCTTGAAGCTATAGCTGCTAGAGACATTATATTTGTGCAGAATCGAATTTGGAAGTCTGCAAATGAACATCCCACCACTCCTTCAACTGGCGACAGGCCTTGCACTGGCAGGTGTCCTTGCGGCCAATGCGCCTCTCGGAGCGTTTGAGGCACCCCTCTTGGTCGTCGTTGTGACGGCGTTGGCGGGCTGCTTTTTTCTGCTGCCTGCGGTGGCGACGTTTGCGCGGCACAAAACGACAGTGAACCCGCAGGCACCCGCCCTGACGACCACTCTCGTGACCACCGGCGTTTATGGCATCACCCGCAACCCGATGTATGTCGGGATGCTGCTTATCCTCATCGCATGTGTTCTCTGGCTTGGCGCACCCAGCGCCTTTGTGGTCGTGGTCACATTCTTTCTGTCCATCGACAGGTTTCAGATCAGCGCGGAAGAACCCGTCCTGCGCGAGAAGTTCGGGAACACCTACCAAGACTATATGGCCCGCATTCCGCGCTGGCTGATCATCCGAACAAATTGAGGTCAAGACCATGACGAATGCGACCAATGACAAAGACGACTCTTGTGGATGCTCTGGCAACCCGAAATTTGATGGTGTCGATCCGACCTACAAGCGCGTCTTATGGGTCGTCATCTTCATAAACGCCGCAATGTTCGTGGTCGAAATGTCCGCAGGTAAACTTGCCGGTTCACAGGCATTGCAAGCGGATGCCCTCGACTTTCTTGGCGATGCGCTGACCTACGGGCTCAGTCTGGCCGTGATCGGGATGAGCCTGCGGGTCCGCTCGACCGCTGCCTTCCTCAAGGGGCTGAGTTTGCTGGCGATGGGGCTCTGGGTCTTTGGCTCGACCCTCTATCAGTTCTTCGTTCTCGGCATGCCATCGGCAGAGATTATGGGGCTGGTCGGCCTGCTGGCCCTTGCAGCAAACCTCGCTAGTGTCTTTCTTCTCATGCGCTACAAGGACGGCGATGCGAACGTTCGGTCTGTCTGGCTGTGTTCGCGCAATGATGCCATCGGCAACGTCGCTGTCATGATCGCAAGTGTGGCGGTATGGCTGACGGCCACCGCATGGCCCGACCTTGTGGTTGCCATCTTCATGGCCGGGCTTTTCTTGCGGTCCGCCCAGCTCATTCTGGTCCAGTCCTGGCAGGAACTGCGGTCCGGTAAAGATACGGGCGCGCTGGACAGCCATGGACATGACCTTGCTCACTGAAATCGAAACACTTGCGATCCTGATCGGCAGCACTGCGGGCTCATACCTTATCGGCGCACTTCTATGGTCAATCGGCTACCCGGCAAGACGTATCTGGCCTCCACTCAACGCAACTAAAGGGATCAAAATGCGCGTTTGGGCGGCCACAATCGCGATTTTTTCAGCGACATTCCTGCTGGGCCTTTCCGGTTGGAACAGCATGGGGTGGCCTGTTGAAATGCGTTGGGGTGTCGGCCTGACGCTGATCGTCTTGGGGAACATCGTCGTGTGGGCCGGAGTCGTAAAAATAGGGTTCGCCGCCACCAGTGGCGAGGTTACAGAGTTGAAAACAGACGGCCTCTATCGATATTCCCGCAACCCGCAATACATGGCTGACATGGCTATTCTGGTCGGCTGGGCCATCCTTTCGGCATCAGGCTGGG
>CAYGMX010000179.1:0-3456 GCA_964351055.1 uncultured Loktanella sp.
CCGCACCACCTATCGCCAATCCGCAATCACCTTCTACGAAGCCTTTGCAGGGATCCTGATACGCGGCGCATTTGGCCTAGCTTTGGCCGTGGGCTCGTCGCTGAACGAAAGTTTCCGGCGCTATGTGTCGCCTTATGCAATCGTGCTGAACGTGACACCCGGTCTTGCGCTGACACCTATTGTCATTGCCTGGTTCGGGTTCGGCTACAGTTCGAAAATCGCCTTGGGCGCAATCGTGTGTTTCTTTCCGATCTTCGTAAATACGCTGATCGCACTCAGCCGCACAGACGACGACACGATGGAAATGTTTCAATCCATGGGCGCGACAAAGGCGCAGGTGTTTTGGAAGCTCCGCGTGCCCGCCGCATTGCCGATGATCTTTGCTGGCTTCAAGATTGCCATCACCACAGCGCTGGTCGGGGCGGTCGTGGCCGAATTCAGTCAGGCAACCGCCGGAATCGGCGTTCTTATGCAACGTCTGAGCTTTGCGCTCGACATGAGCGGTGCAATCGCGGCCCTGCTCAGTATGTCCCTGCTCGGGCTGATCCTGTTCACAATTATCGAAATCATTGACGACCGCGTCGTTTTCTGGCGCCGCGGGTCGCGCATGGAAGCCGTCAGCCGGAGACGGCTTGCCCGCTGGAAAACACCAGCCGGGTCTAGTTCCGGATATCCAAATGGGAGGAAGTAAGACTATGAGACACTTTTTGATAGCAACGGCGCTCGGCACGCTTGTCGCCGCCGGACCAGCCGCCGCACAGGACCTGACGACGGTCAATGCGGTCATGCCAAAGCAACGGTCAGCCAACTATTTCCCACTGATCGTCGGTGAGGCGCTTGGCTATTTCGAGGAGGAAGGGATCGCAGTCAACCTGCTGCCCTCGGACACACCAATCCCCTTCGTCAACTTCCTGCGCAACGGTCAGGCCGACATTGCCATGCTTGATCCCGCAGAAGTTCTTCAGGCCTTGGCCGCTGGGGTCGAACTGAATGTCATCTACGAAGTCATGCAAACCGCACCGGACGGGATTGCTGTCTCGGGCAACAGCGACCTGACCGATGTCGAACAGTTGCGCGGCCAAACAGTCGGCCTTGTGTCCGACCGTGACCGTGTGACAATGCAGATTGCACTGGATGCACGCGGCATGACCGAAGACGACGTGACAACCGTGGTCGTGGGTGAGGCAGGCCCAACACTTGCCGCAGCCTTCCGTGATCAGACCGTTGCCGCGATTGCGGGGTCCGGACCGGACTGGCTTGCTATTCAGGCCAACGGTATTCCCGTCAGCCTGATTACGCCAGCGGAAGTGTCCAACAAACCCGGCAACACCTTTGCGGTGGCATCCGGCACGCTGGAAGAAAAGGGTGACCTGATCGAAGGCTACCTGCGCGCATGGTCCAAGGGCATGTATGTCGCGACGATCGCACCCGAGGTCGTGGCACGTATGACGCAGGACGCTGTGCCGGAGGAATGGGAAGATCCAGAGTTCGGCCAGCAGTACCTCAACAATGCAATCCGTCTAAACGTATCGGTAACGGATACGCTGGGTGGTCTGAACACTGGTACATGGGAATCCATCCAGCCAGCGATGCAGAAATTCGGCCTGATCACCGATATGATCGCCGCCGATCAATTCCTGGCGCCTGGACCGGTTGAAGCAGCAAACGATTTTGATCGTGATGAAATCGCGCAAGAAGTTCAGGCGTGGAAAGACGCGAACATGTGATCTGTTCGGGTCGTCAATGACCAAACAAAAATACAGGGGCCCTTTCGGGCCCCTGTGTCGCGAAGGGAAGCAATGAAAACGGTTCGATCCATCTATGATGCCAAGATCGCCGCAGGTTTGTCGCGTGATCCTGCACAAGAAGACGTGGTTGATCGGTTGGACGTGCTTGCCAAAGAGCTGCGGCTTTCGTCGCGGCGTGGTGCAAGGTTGCTGTCGCGTCCGGCAACACCAAAGGGTGTCTATCTCTGGGGCGATGTTGGCCGCGGTAAATCGATGCTGGTCGCACTGTTGATCGAAGCCTGTGCCGACATTGCACTCAAGCGCATACACTTTCACGCCTTCATGCGCGACCTTCACCTTGCACTTCATGAGGCACGCAAGACGGATGGACCCGAGCCGATGCAAGACGCGACAGATCGCGTCACACATGGGCTTTCGCTTCTGGTTCTGGACGAGCTTGAGATCACCGATATTGTCGATGCGATGATCGTCGGGCGGGTGTTCGAAAGAGCGCTGGACCAAGGGATTACGCTGATCGCGACGTCGAATTGTGCGCCGACAGAGCTTTACCGTGACGGGCTCAAGCGCGAGGTCTTCTTGCCTTTTGTTCGCCTGATCGAACGGCGCACCGACGTCCTGCATCTGGACAACGGGACCGACTACCGGCGCGGCGGTGCACTTGATCCTGATTTCTACATCACACCGGCGGGCGGTGAAGGGTCTGCGCGGTTAGATACCCTTTGGAACAAGATCTCGGATAACCTTGAAGAAGGCTTTTTTCTCGGCAGAAAGATCAAACTGGCCCGCAAGGGAACTGCCGTTCGCGGATCATTTGAAACGCTTTGCAAGGGGCCATTGGCGGCGTCAGATTATCTTGATCTCGCGCGGACCTATGACACGTTCTTTCTTGACGGTGTGCCATTGATCGCCGCCCGCGATTTTGACGCCGCACGACGGTTCATCCTGCTGATCGACACGCTCTATGATGAAAAGCGCGTGCTTGTGATCGCAGCGGATGGACGCCCTGAAGACCTTTATCAAAGCGATACCCTTGCGGCAGAATTTCGCCGCACGGTCAGCAGGCTGTATGAAATGGGCAGGCCGGACTGGCCACACCCAAACCGGATCAGCTGAAACCGACGCTGCGGCGCAGATCAGCGTTTTCAGGATCGGCCAAAAGCGCAATCAAGGCCAATGCAGCCTCTGGTGCCTGCGCATTAACACAAACGGCTGCCGTATAGACCGTGGACAGATCATAAGGCGCGGGAAGCGGCCCGATATAGTCGACACCCGGCGTGTTCAGAATCTCGGTGACCTGTGTGCAACCGATGGGTGCAGCACAGTCGGACTTGGCCATTGCAGCCATGGCTGTTTGGCCATTCGGGAACTCTTTCAGCGGCACAGACTTGCTGACGCCCAGCTGGTCGAGCACGCTGGCAAAGTGAATGCCCGCCGTCGCTTGCACTGTGTCGGGGCAAAAAAGGGCATCGGCCGATCCAAACACCTCAGCAAGCGCTTCTGCGTCATCTATGCGCGGATGTGAATTGCCGGTCTTGACCGCAACACCGGTATCGACTTGCCCCAGATCGGTCACGGTATCGGGGTCCAGCTTACCTGCCGCGACAAGTGTTTCAATGGCAGCGCGGGTTAGAATAGCAATGTCCAACTGTTCGCCTTGCGCGATCCGGTCGCGCATCCCGCCAACGGCACCAAAATCACCTGCAATTTC
>CAYGMX010000179.1:3466-6095 GCA_964351055.1 uncultured Loktanella sp.
AAGCATCACGGAGTTTGTTGACAAGCCCGTTCGCGGCCCCGCCGCTGAGCATTCTTACCTGCACTACAGTTTCTCGCTTTTTTTTCACTTAAACCTTTTTAATTATGTATTTTTTTAGCCCGATGTGCAAGTTGAACCAGCCCAATAATGCAGCCCAACAGCCTGAAATTTCGGCGTTCGGAACGCTGCAATGATGCTCTGCTTTTGCCCCAGCGGGCGGTCGGCGCCCTCGGTTACAGAATAGTCCGGCTGTTGGTTGTTGTGCCGCTGTGCTGCGTTGTCGGCTTGCGGCCGTCGTTCTGATCTGGACCACGGGCGCAATGCACCAAAGCTGCCATACCCTGTGACCTGCCAATTGATCACATTCGACAGCGGGACAATGCTGCGGTAGGTCTGGTGACATCAGACAGATAGGGAAGAAAAGTTGATAGAAACGATTGTCTTCGGATTTTTCATCGGCGTGGGCGCAACCTTAGCAATGGACGTTTGGGCGGTCATCCAGAACCGTATCTGGGGTTTATCCCTCCCGAATTGGGCGATGCCTGGGCGCTGGTTTGCACATTTGCCAAAAGGAAAGGTCTTTCACCGTGACATTGGACAGGCCGAACATATTGCGGGTGAACACGTCTTGGGTTGGTTGTTTCACTATGGCGTCGGGGTCGCCTATGGCGTTCTTTTCTTGTTTTTGGTTGGTACCGAGTGGCTGCAAGACCCCGGTTTCTTGTCAGCATGGATATTTGCAATCGCGACGATCGCGGCCGGGTGGTTTATTCTTCAGCCGGGGATGGGGCTTGGCTGGGCGGGCAGCAACACGCCTGCGCCTTGGAAATCACGCGGGCTTGGATTGATTGCCCACACGGCCTTCGGCCTTGGTTTGTGGGGCAGCGCGCTATTGATCGGATAGACAGCGAAAATGCGGTTTCGCGTCTATGCTAACCGGCCACCGGCCAGAAAACCGGATGTCACGGGCAGCTTTGCAATGGCCGTCAGCGCGCTATTTCCAACGTGCCGTGAAACGAAGGGTCTTGGCGCAGGTCGCTTTAGATCTCTTCACGCACTTGCGCAAAGGTCAGCGCGGCAAAGATGCCTGTGCCGCCCAAGACATTGCCCGCCAGAGCCGGAAGAACACCACCAAAGACTGCCGGCAAAAGACCAAGTTCACCGCTGAAGACCAGAATGAACAGCTCCGTCGAGCCTGCAACAACATGTGACATTCCGCCAAGCCCGATGATGTAGGTCACGATCACGATCATCAGGACCTCGCCCCCATCTTCCATCCGCGGCAGGATCCAGACCAAGGCAGCAATCAGAAAACCCGCAGGGATACCCCAAGCGAAACGCTGGAACGGCGTCGCCTCGGCATAGTGGCGCGAGATGTCGAGAATGCCTTCAAAGCGGACATCAGGCAGGATATGCCCATGCACAAGCACGAGTGCGGCAGCAAGGCAGCCCGTCAGGTTTGCCGCAAAAACGATCCCCCAGAGCCGCCCGATCTGCAAGACTTTCGCCAGTGTTGGCGACATGAAAAGGGGCAGGATCGGCGTGATTGTGTTTTCGGTGAACAGTTGCATCCGACCGAGAATCACGATCAGAAAACCAACCGTTTAACCAAGGTTCGAGATACCTGCCGCCCAGTCAGTCTGGGGCAGGATCGATGCAAGGAACCCTTTGGCCAAAACGGAGGTGCTGATCGCGAGCCCTGCTGCAACACCCGACCACCAGAGTGCGCTCATGGGGCGCGATAGTTCGTGTTCGCCCTCACGGCGGATCGCTTCGAAGATGACCGAGGTGGGCACATTCGCATATTCGTCTACCTGATTTTCCTCTTCACGGTCGAGATCGGCCCCTTTGGACATGTGTTTTTTCCTCTTAGTTCCCAGAAAGTCCTTCCGTCTCGATCTTCAACGGTTCACCACAATGCTTGCAGTGGATCGCGTCCGGTTCATGACGGTTGAGACCGCATTCTGGACACTGGTACCTGATCTTGGACGGTTGAAAGATAGCGCGTGCCAATTGCAAGAACAGTGCAACACCCACGACCATGATGAACACCGACAACAGTTTGCCGCCTGTGGTCGTCATGGTTATGTCGCCAAATCCAGTCGTGGTCAGTGTCGCCACCGTGAAATAGAGCGCGTCGACATAACCGCTGATCCCGGCCTGATCATCGAATGCCAGCACAAAGACAAGCGATGTGGTCACGAAGATGAAGACGAACAGGTTGACCGCCGCGAGGATCGCGTCCTCGTGACGACGGAAAAACAGACTCTCGCGCCGCAGATCGCGTAACAGGTGGTAGGCGTGAAGCAGTCGCAAGCCCCGCAGCACGCGTAGAAAGGCAAGGTTGGTGGTAAATAGTGGTGCCAGCAGCAGGGATGCCACGACGACCAGATCGGCCAGCGTGTAGATGCGCATCAGTTCCTGGCTCCGATTCTCCGAAATCCATAATCTGGCCGCAAGATCAAGCAGGATCAGCACGCCAAGGACAGTGTTCACGGCGGTCATGGCCTGCGATGTTGGCAGTGCCGCTGTCGCGATGAAATAGGCGATGGTCAGCGCGTCGAAAACAATCAGCCCGTAGCGAAACAGCCGTGCGCGTTGGCTTTGACCTGTATAAAGCAGCCTGATA
>CAYGMX010000180.1:0-6070 GCA_964351055.1 uncultured Loktanella sp.
GTCCAGAAAAGATGTCACAGCCTCACCGGTGCCGACCTGCTGGATCGCTTCCGCCGTGTCAAAGCTGGGATTGTCGCGGTAGGTTTCTGCGGCCAGCTTCAGTTCCTTGCGGTCCTTGGCGGTGAACGCCCGCAGCGCGTGCTGCACGCGGTTGCCCAACTGCCCCAGAACGTCATCGGGAATATCTGCGGGGTTCTGGGTTACAAAGTACACACCAACGCCTTTTGAACGGATCAGGCGGGCCACTTGCTCGACCTTGTCCACCAAGGCTTTGGGCGCGCCGTCAAACAACAGATGCGCCTCGTCGAAAAAGAACACCAGCTTGGGTTTGTCGGGATTGCCGACCTCGGGCAGTTCCTCAAAGAGTTCCGACAAAAGCCACAGCAGGAAAGTCGCATAGAGCCGCGGGCTGCCCATCAGTTGATCGGCGGCAAGGATGTTGATTTCCCCACGTCCCTCGCGGGTACGCATCATATCGGCCAGATCAAGTGCGGGCTCGCCAAACAGGGCCGTGCCGCCTTGGTTTTCCAGCACCAGCAACTGCCGCTGGATCGCCCCGATAGAGGCCGCGGCGACATTGCCATAGCGCAAAGACAGGTCCTTGGCATTCTGCCCGACCCAGACCAGCAGGGCCTGCAGGTCTTTCAGATCCAGCAACGGCAACCCTTCTTCATCGGCCACACGAAAGGCCACGTTCAGCACACCCTCTTGCACATCCGACAGATCCATCAGGCGCGACAGCAGCAATGGTCCCATCTCGGCAACGGTGGCCCGGATCGGATGACCGTCCTTGCCGAAAAGATCCCAGAATGTGACAGGGAATCCATCGTATTGCAGGTCAAGTCCGATCGTTTCAGCGCGGCTCATGAAAGGTTCATGCAGCTTGAAATCCGCCGAACCGCTGACCGCAAGGCCGGAAAGATCGCCTTTGACGTCAGACAGAAACACCGGCACGCCGGCGGCAGAAAACCCTTCGGCCATGATCTGCAAGGTTACAGTCTTGCCGGTTCCGGTGGCCCCCGCAATCAGCCCGTGACGGTTTGCCTTGTCCAGCAAAAGCACCTGTGGCTCTGCATAGCCTTCACCACCGCCACCAATAAAGATATTTTCAGACATGCACCTGACCCCCACAAAGATTTCGCAATCAAAATACAATGTTAACCGTTTTGCGCCAGTCTAAAGCGTGTCCCCTCCGCGTGTTGTTGCGGAGCGGGTCACTTCCTCCCTGTTGGACTGGCCGTACCTGCGGGTACGGCCGTTTTTTCGGGGCGCCCCGCGTGCTCAATTCACTGCGATATCCGAATTTTGCTGTTGACGGCTTATTGGCCTTTTCGTAGCTTCTGCGCCAATAGTCGGCCAAGTCCGACAGGGAGAACATGTAGAAGGGTCCTTTTGGGGGCCCTTCTTCATGTTCGGGGCACGCGGAAAAGTGAGCGAAAGCCTGCCCAGAGGTTCTGCTTTGGCACTGACACTCCGCTTCGCCCATGCTAAGCCGCCGACAAGCCAAGAGGACAAAATCAATGCGCAGACTACTCACATCCGTTTTTCTTACTGTCCTGCTCGTGCAGGCCCCTTTTGCCACAGCGCAAGAGACCACAGAGCCGCCGCAAGAGGAGACAGCGACCGACGACCTGAGCTTGGGCGAACCCGTCGGCCCGCAGGTGGGCGAACCTTACGTGCGCGAGGAATTTGGCGACTGGGCGCTGCGCTGCATCAAATCCGAACCCGGCGCCCCCGACCCCTGCAACCTTTATCAGCTCTTGAGCAATGACGCTGGTGTGGCCGTTGCCGAATTCAACATTTTCCGTCTGCCCGAAGGCCAGCGCGCGGCGGCGGGTGCGACTGTGGTTGTCCCGCTCGAAACACTGCTGACGCAGCAATTGACGATCGCGGTCGATGGCGCAAATCCGCGCCGGTATCCGTTCACGTTCTGTAACCGTGCCGGATGTGTGGCGCGCGTCGGCTTTACGCAGGAAGAAATCGACGAATTCAAGCGCGGCGTCACTGCAACTGTCCGCCTTGTGCCAGCGGCGGCACCTGACGAGGAAGTGATCCTTGATGTATCCCTGTCCGGTTTTACCGCCGGATATGATACCGCAACAGGGGGCGAATAAACCTAGTGCCTGCGCAAGGCCAGCACCGCGTTCATTCCTCCGAATGCAAAGGCATTTGACAGCGCGACCGCGACAGATGCGTCCCGCGCCACATTGGGAACCACATCAAGTGCACAGTCCGGATCGGGTGCTTCATAGCCGATTGTGGGGGCCACGACCCCGTCGCGCAGCGCCATGATGCAAGCCAGAAGCTCGACCGCACCGGTGCCGCCGATCAGATGCCCGTGCATGGATTTGGTGGATGAAATCATCAGTTTGTCCGTATGGGTACCAAAGACATCACTGATCGCGGCACATTCGGTCCGGTCGTTGGCCGCCGTGCCGGTGCCATGGGCATTGATATAGCCCACGTCTTGCGCGTTCAGTCTGGCATCGTGCAGCGCACCGGCAATCGCGCGGGCCGCACCTTCTCTGGAAGGCGTCACGATATCGCTGGCATCAGAGGACATCGCAAAACCGATCACTTCGCATAGAATCTCTGCGCCGCGTGCCCTGGCGTGATCGTATTCCTCGAACACAAAGACACCCGCCCCCTCGCCCTGCACCATGCCGGTGCGCGTGGCCGAGAACGGGCGGCATGCATCCTTGGACATGACCCGCAGCCCTTCCCATGCCTTGATCCCGCCAAAGCACAGCATGGCATCCGACCCGCCGGTCACAATCACGGGCGCCATGCCGCTGCGCACCAGCTGGAACGCCTGACCCATGGCATGATTGGACGATGCACAGGCGGTCGCAACCGTGTAGGATGGCCCGCGCAGGTTCCACTCTATTGAAACATGGCTAGCCGCGGCATTGTTCATCAAACGGGGTATGATGAATGGGTGCACACGGTTCTTTCCCTCTTGATAGACGGCGCGATAGCTTTGATCCTGCGTATTCAGACCGCCGCCAGAGGTCCCCAGAATGACGCCGGACCGATCCGCCAGATCGCCCGTAAATTCAAGACCGGACTGGCTGATCGCCTCGCGCGCGGCGACAAGCGTGAATTGTGTGAACCGGTCACAAAGAGCGAGTTGCTCGCGGGTAAAATGCGCCGTTTCGTCATAACCCTTTACCTGCCCGCCGATCTGGATCGACAACCGCGCGACATCCTCGATGTCGAGAGGCCCGATGGCGCAACGCCCCTCGCGCATGGCCACAAGCGTGCTGGGCACATCGGCCCCCAGCGGATTGATCGTTCCCGCACCGGTAATGACGACGCGTTTCATCTAGGCGGTCTGTTCCATCTTGAGCTTTTCAACCGCCGCAATGATCGACGCAACAGACGAGATATCGAAATCGCCCGCGCGTGGGTCATTGGCGTTGAAGGGTACTGTGATATCAAAGGTTTCTTCGATCGCAAAAATACTCTCGACCAAGCCAAGGCTGTCTATGCCGATGTCCTCGAGCGAATGCGCAAGACTGATATCAGCCGGTTCCAGCATCGCCTGCGCCGCAATGATCGTGATGACCTGATCTTTGATGCTCATCTTGGTTGCCCTATTCTTCGCGCCAGCATGTAGTCACTCCCGTCCCCATTTGGAACAGACGATTATCCTTTTGTGAGGTCACGCAAGATCCGAGGAAGCCGCCGGAGTGCCTTGTACCCCTCGATATGTGTCACCATCTTTGTGGCCGGATACCCCATCATCACCCGCCCTGCAGGGACATTGGACAAAACGACGCTCCCGCCGCCCAGCACCACATCGTCTCCGATCTTGAGGTTGTCAGCCACGCCCGCCTTGCCGCCGACAACAACGCGGTCACCGATCACGGTGGACCCTGCAATTCCCGCTTGGGCGCATAACAGGCAGTGCTGGCCCACAATCACATTGTGCCCGACCTGCACGAGGCTATCGATCTTGGTGCCTGTGCCGATACGGGTCGCACGGATCGTGCCCGCATCCACGCAGGAGTTGGCACCAACCTCCACATCATCACCAATCTCGACCCCACCCAGCGAGTGTATCCGGTGCCATGTCGGGTCGGCAGGGGCGATCACTTCAGCCTCGCCCAGCGTTTCACGCGCGCGTTCCACGTTGGACGGTTCGGACGTGACAAAGGAAAATCCGTCGCCACCGATGGCTACATTCGGTTGCAGGATCACGCGCGCCCCAAGGCGCACGCCACGCCGCAGACGCACACCGGCATGAATTTGACAGTCCGCGCCAATCTGCACGCCCTCCGCGATACTGACCTGATCGGCCACCCAAGTGCCCTGTCCGATCACCGCCCCCGCACCGATCACCGCAAACGCCCCGATCGAGACATCCGCCCCGATGGTTGCCGTGGGATCAATGGCCGCAAGCGGGCTGATCCCTTGGCGCGGCAAGGGCCGGTCCAGCATTTGCGTCAGACCCGCCATGGCCAGACGGGCCCGTGGTGCAATGATCGCAGCCTCAAGCCCTAACGCCTGCCAGTCCGCACCGGGCCAGAGCACGGCGGCCTTGGCCTGCCCCGCCATCAGCGCGTCGCCATAGGCAGGCGTCATTGCCAGCGCGAGATCGGCGGGGCCTGCGGCCGCCGGTTCTGCCGCGCTCTCTACCAAAAGATCAACGGCGCCAAAGGCTTCTGCCCCAAGCGCCGCTGCGATATCTTTAACCGAATGTGCCATCTTGCCCCCGGATCAGGTTCCGAGGTTTGATTTAGCCACTAATGGCGCGAAGAACCACCCCTTCACGTGCAAGCGCATCCCAGATACGCCCGTCACGGCCATAAACGTCGCGGCGGTACTGCATCCGGCCATCGGGCTGTGTGAACGCCGTCCGGTAGACCAGATGCACAGGCACCGGTTGCTCCAGATCGACCCTGCGCTCGCGGCCGGACCGCAGATGGCCCTGGAAAACCTCTTCGGGGTTGCTAACCTGTCTGGCCAGCAGCGCATAGGCAAAGTCGAACGGATCGGCCAACCGGATGCAGCCGTGGCTATAGGCACGGACTTCGCGACCGAACAGGCTCTTGGACGGCGTGTCGTGCAGATAGATATTGTACTGGTTGGGGAACATGAACTTGACCAGACCCAAGGCGTTACCCTGACTTGGGGGTTCGCGCATGGAATAGGGGAAATTCGAGGCGGTATAGTTGCTGAAATCCGCCGAACTGCGGTCAACCACGCGGCCACGGCTGTCTGTGATGACCAGATTGCGCACCGCATTGGGGTTGTTCCGCAACTGCGGCAGATATTCCTTGGTGATGATCGAGCGGGGCACATACCAGCTTGGGTTGATGACCATGAACTCCATCACATCGGAGAATTCGGGTGACACACGGTCGCGGTCGCGCGCGCCGATGACCGAACGGGTCGAAAAGGTTTCGACATCATTGTCGATGATCTTGGCGGTAAAGTCAGTCAGGTTCACCCAGATATGCCGCTCGCCACGGGGGCGGTTGATCCAGCGTTCGCGCTCCATCGCCACGATGACCGACTGCAAGCGCTGTTGGGGCGATACGTTGATTTCGTCCAGCGTCCCCGGGCCGGCTGCACCATCGATGGCCAGACCATGCGCCTGCTGGAACCGCTGCACTGCAAGGACGATGCTGTCATCATAGGTCTGGGTCGTTGTACGTTCCAGAAAGCCCATCGCGATCAAGCGGTTGCGCAAGGCCACCACACCGGCACCGGAATCGCCGCGTTCGTACTTGCGCCCTGCCACTGTTGGGCCCCAACCGCCTGAAGCCAGCAAGCGTTCAAGCTTCATCTTTTCACCCATCAAGCGGCTGTATTCCGGCGCGCTTGGGGCAAGGGCGCGCAGGAACGCACCGGGGTTGGACTGTTCAAAAGCACGCAAGGTACCAAGGCGCGACCGCAGCGGCACCTCGCGGTGGATCGCCGGATCAATACGTTGCGGGTTCAGAACGCCGGTTTGCAGATCGCGGGCATAGTCAAGCATCAGGCGGGTCACCTCGACCTCAAGGCGGCCTTGGTCTTGGGGCGTGGTTGCGGCCTGCAAGCGGGCAATCAAACCGTTCGCATC
>CAYGMX010000181.1:0-6053 GCA_964351055.1 uncultured Loktanella sp.
ATCGCACCCACAGGGTACTTTTCCGACATGGGCGACTTTCTGAAGATGGCGCGGTCCGGACGTGTTTGGTTGTTTGGCCATGGCAGCAAACGGATCAACCCGATCCACGGGGCGGACTTGGCAACCGCCACGGCAGAGGCGGTCGACGCGCGGCTGGAGTGGCTAGATGTCGGCGGTCCGGACGTCTTCACACAACGGGAGCTGGCGGATCTCGCTTTTGACAGTATTGGGAAGCCTCCGCAGATCACCCTGCTGCCGGACATTGTTCGAAGGATTGCCTTGCGCGTTTTGCCGTTCGTGACGCCACGCCGCATCAGCGGACCTGCTAGCTTTTTTCTAAGTGCATTGGCACTCGATATGGTCGGTGCCCGCCATGGCACACGGTGCCTGAAAGATCATTTTGAGAACAATCCTGCCGCCCCCGAAACGGCAAGCATCAATCCTGTTTCAACCAAGAGGAAAAAATCATGACTATGCAACGTATTGGCGGGATTGCCGCCCTGGTCTGCGCGGCTACTTATATCTTCGGCTTTGTTCTGCTCGTCACCGTATTCGCGGACTCAGGCTTTGGAACGAACGCGATTGATGCAGCCGGTATTGTGCGGTTCACTGTTGAAAACCAAGCGCTTATGATCACTTGGAACACGGTGATTTATGTCCTGAATTCACTGGCGCTCGCTGTGCTGGTCGTCGCACTGGCTAGCCGGTTGAAAGCCAAATCACCGGACTGGGGCACCATGACTTTGGCCTTTGGCCTGATCTGGACAACGCTTGTCCTTGGTGCGGGAATGATCGGCAACGTCACCACAGAACGGATGGCAGCCATGGCACCTAACGACTTTGAAGCAGCCGTTTTGACATGGGAAGCATTGCACGCAGTTGAACTTGGGCTTGGTGGTGGGAACGAAATTGCCGGAGGGGTCTGGATCCTTTGCGTCAGCGTAGCAGGCCTGTTGCATCGCGCGTTTGGAAAGATCGTCATTGGACTTGGGCTGCTCACAGGTCTTGCCGGATTGCTGACGATCCTGCCACCTTTGGGCGAAGTCGCGGGCGCTGTTTTTGGACTTGGCGCGATTGCATGGTTTATCGCGGTCGGCCTGACGCTAATTTTCAAGCGCGATGCCGCTGCTATTCAGGCGACCGCCTGATCCTTAACCGGTTGGAGGCATTTGGTCATGACACTCGCGCAAAAGATTCAGGCCTTGATCGACGCGGAATGCGCCAAGGCAAACACCCATGGGGTGCTCTTGCAGGTCTTCTCTGGCGACGGACGGGTGGATTTCAAAGGGAGTGCGGGGGCTGTGGCCCCCGACACACGGTTCCCGATCGCGAGCATCACCAAGATGTTCACCGCAGCGCTGGTCATGCAGCTTTCTGATGAAGGACGGATCAATCTTGATCAGACCGCGCAAGCCATCCTGCCTGATGTGCAGCTATCTGGCCTGCACATTGTGAAAGGGGTGGATCACGGCCCAATGCTGACCATTCGACAACTGCTGCACCAGACATCCGGTCTTGCCGACTACTATGAAAGCGATCTCGCCACTGACTTGAAGGAAGGCAAAGACCACGGCTATGACCTGAACGATGTATTGCGGATGACAAAGGCGCTGCCACCGCAGGCGGCACCGGAAAGCGGCAAGTCGTATTACTCGGACACCAATTATCAACTGCTTGGGGCGGTGATCGAGCGCGCAACCGGCCAGACCTACGACGAGGCGCTGCAAAGCCGCATCTGTGAACCACTGGGACTGAAGCAGACCGCAGTGTTGCAGGGAAATGACATAGGTTTTCCAGTATACCACAAAGACAAACGGCTGCAGGTGCCCCAGATTCTCGCAAGCATGACGTCGGATGGCGGCATCATCTCTACTTTAGATGACATGCTGATCTTTCTGCGCGCCTTTATGGACGGTCGGCTGTTCAAACCACACAATGCGGTGGAGATGCACCAGTGGAACCGGCTGTTCTTTCCAATTCAGTATGGGTACGGCCTGATGCGGGTCAAACTGCCTCGGTGGATGACGCTGTTTCGCGCCACGCCAGAGCTGATTGGGCATTCCGGCGCAAGTGGGTCGTTTGCGTTTTACGCGCCTGAACCAGACACTTATCTTATCGGCTCATTCAATCAGACCGACGCACCCCGGCGACCCATCGGGTTCATGCTCCGGATTCTTGGCCTTGTCGCACGGGCAAGGCCCTCTGGATGAAGCCCGTTACGAAATGGCTTGGTGCCGTCTTGGCTGCGCGTTTTCTGGTCCGGTCCTCTTTATGACCGGGGCATGCAATCATTGGATCGGTGCGTCTTTGAAGCAAGAATATCTAGCCTTGATCAAAGATGCCGCCCTGCGGATCGTGGGTAGAGCGCTGGCGCTGGATATCGTAGACACCTTTCTGAACGCCTGTTTCGAAGGCACGCGGGTCAGGATGATCGACGCGCGTTGGGGGTAGTTCGGGGCAAGGGAAGCCTTGCGGACAAACCGGACCCGAATTGACGCACCGCTAATACGTTTTTACGGTAAATCGCGCGGCAGCGTTCCCTTACCGAAAGGGCCAGCAGAGGTGATGATGGTGCTGAAAAGGGTTTGGGGCGCTTCCTTCTTCGTGCTTGCTGCTTCACTTGCGGTCCCATGCTACTGGTACTTTGCAGTTTATCGCGCGTCGGAGGTCAGGCTTCTCGTCTTTGATGGACAGGTTGATCTGTCTCCACTTAGCGACGACTGGGAAACCTTGTGCATCCTTGGTCCCTACGCTGACAACAACACCGCAAAAGATGTCACCGGCATCGCGATTGACATCGAACGCCGTAGCAGAAGCATCAAATACGACACTTTTGCCCTCTTGGTCACAATCGATGACCAAGAGAGATATCGGCTGTTTGATGTCGCGCGTCATCCGTCTGACTTCACGAATTTGCACGCGACGTGCTGGCCAGATGGAACCGTGTTCTTTGTCGATCGCGGGGCGTCTTGGCACTATGTCCTTCCGCCTGATGGCGCTTGATTGCGGCACCCCGCTTGCGACAGAACGCGTACATGAATGGCTACACGGTGCACCCCAGCGCAGCATTAAGTCCAACCAGTATTGCCGCAACGCTTGACAATGCCACGGTGCCAAGCGGCTTAAGGCCCTCGTGCCAATTCGCCTCTTTGAACGATCTTGCTGCAAGAATAACCGCCCATATCGCAACCACAGAGAGGATCGCCAGGTTGCCAAGTGTCCCAAAGACACCCCCTATGCAAGCCCCATCAGACAGGCGGTCTTGGCTTGAGGAAAACACGGCAAAAATGGCTATACCGATCTGTGAAACCGCCACAGAAAATGCAATGATCCAATGGATCGTACTGTCTTCAAAGGTCTTCAAGGCGCAGGCGCTCCAGTGACATATTGCTAATGGCAGGCCATATTGTGGCTGTGCTGATTATCTATGTTTCTGCCTTATACAGTGTAGCCATGACAACCAGCCAAGCCGGTCAAAGACATGCAATTTACCGAGGTCTCTGATGTGAGGAAGCGAACCTCTGAAACAGTATTCGCGAGAACCACAGCTTAACCATGCAAAAGTAGACCGGCTGAAGCAATTGAAGGTCGGCATCGCACTCGAACCGCACCTCCGCTGGACCAACACACCATCGCATCATGCGATTTGATAAATAGATCAACACGCACGATTTCTCAGACTGCCCACACAGCCTCAGTCCAGTTTGCGCGCCTCGTCGATCAGCATCACCGGAATACCGTTGCGGATCGGAAAGGCCAGTTTGGCGGATTTGCTGACCAGTTCCTGTTTTTCCGCATCATAGGACAGGGTTGCCTGTGTCATCGGGCAAACCAGCGCTTCGAGCATTTTGGGATCAAAGGCGGTTTCGCTCATTGCATTGTCTCTTCACCTGATCCGCCGCGGCGGGCGTATTCGATCAACGTCATCAGCGTTTCACGCCGTGTGGTCAATGACGGCGCTTCAAGAAGGGCCTGTTTGTCCTCTGGTTCGAAGGGGCAGAGCATGGACAGCGAATTGATCAGCAGCTCATCTTCGGCATCACCAAGGCTTTCCCAATCGGTGGAAAGCCCCTGATCGGTCAGGTAGTGGCCCAACGCCTCCATAAAGGCGGGGCGGTCAAAACTCGCGTCTTTTTCGACCGGTCCAAGATCACGGTCAAACCCCTGCCAGTTCACCTTGCAGCGGCGGTAGGGGGTAAACCCTTCAACCTCTTCCATAATCCGAAAGCGGGACGCACCGGAAAGGGTAATCATGTAACGCCCGTCTTCAGTTTCGGAGAAGGCCGTGACCTTGCCCGCGCAACCGATGGCGTGCAGTTTGCCGGACCCTCCGGGTGCCGTGTAGGGCTGCACCATCCCGATCAGCCGGGATGACGTTTTTAACACGTCATCAAGCATTGCCAGATAGCGCGGCTCGAACAGATGAAGCGGCAAGCGCGAACGCGGCAAAAGCAGCGCGCCGGGCAGGGGAAACACCGGAATGGTGTCTGGCAGATCAGTTGATGATATCATGCGCATGAAGGTAGGCCGAAAGCCCGCTCAGGCAAATATCAACGATGAAAGCTTGCGCCGGCCATTCAGGACGACAGGATCTTTTGGATCACGCGCATCGAATATCTTGAAAAGCTGGGTTTTTGCGGCCCCGTCATTCCACTCGCGATCACGACGGAAAAGCTCCAGCAGGGTCGCAACAGCCTCTTCAGCTTTGTCATTCGCAAGCAATGCGACAGCAAGATCGAACCGCGCCTGATGATTGTCGGGCTCGGCTGCGACAGTTGCCAGCAATTCGTCCAGCGGTCCGGCATTGGCAGCCTCGCGTGCCAATGTCACTTGCGCATGGGCCGCTTCCAGCAAGGGATCAGTCGAGATTTCCGCAGGCGCGCCATTCAATACCGCTTCAGCTTGATCCACATCGCCCAAAGCGAGATAGGACCGCACAAAGCCCGCATAGGCCGCCGCATTGACAGGATCCTCTTGCAAGATGGCGGCGTAGGTCTCGGCCGCATCTGCCGCCGCACCTTCTTCCAGCATCTGCGCGGCTGCTTCGAGTGCGGCCCCCAAACCTTCGTCTTCGGGTTCGCCGGCAAGCGCTGCGATCTTTTCGACAAAAGCATTGATCTCGGATGGCGGCAAGGCGCCTTGGAATCCATCAACCGGACGGCCCTGATAAAAGGCATAGACCGTCGGGATGGATTGAACCTGCAACTGGCCTGCATAGGCCTGATTTGCATCGACGTCGATCTTGACCAGCTTGACCCGGCCTTTGGCATTGGTCACAGCCGCTTCGATTGCGGGGCCAAGTGTTTTGCAAGGGCCGCACCATGGCGCCCAGAAATCAACAATGACCGGAACTGTCTGCGATGCTTCGATGACATCGGCGGCAAAACTGGCGTCGGTGCCGTCCTTGATCAGATCGGTTGGGGCTTTGGGGTTTGTGTCCAGTTCCAACATGCAATGACTCCTTTGGATGGTCTTGGCCCCTATATGTGCGCAATCAAGGGTAAGTCCAAGGGGCAAAGCCGCTTTACCAGAACGGTCCGCCCTCATAGCATAGTGAAATGACAAAAACCGTTCTGGCATTTGGTGACAGCAATACTTACGGCATGCCGCCCGCAATTGCGCGCGGTGAGAACCGGCGCTTCGGGCCAGAGATACGCTGGCCAACAGTGATGCAAACCACGCTGGGCCCCGATTGGGCCGTAATCGAAGAAGGTTTGCCTGGTCGCACGACCTGCCTGCCTGATCCGGTCATGGGCGCGCATATGGATGGCCAGACCGGTCTGCGGATCGCGCTGGAAAGCCACGGGCCGATTGACCTGTTGGTGATCATGCTTGGCACCAATGATCTGCAAATCCACCACCGGTCCGAGATCGCGCAGATCGTGGGGGGGTTGGCGTCCCTTCTGGCTATCGCACGCTCAGAGCCCTACCAGACAAGGCACGGGGGCTTTGAGATCCTGCTGATCTGTCCGCCGCCTATCCTTGAACAGGGGATTTACCGCGACACACTGATGGGCGCGTCTGCCAAATCGGTCGCTCTGCCGCCCCATGTG
>CAYGMX010000182.1:0-6046 GCA_964351055.1 uncultured Loktanella sp.
GCGGGAAAAACTGGCTTCCATCATCATCTCCATTCCGTTGCGCAAATCCTAGCGGGTCTGTTTGGCAACGCAATACCAATGACCCTGCTCTGATCTGCGTTGCAACCTTCCTCCGATGACGCCACGTTGAGGGTGACGGGCGCGGCAGCTTTCGCCATGATTGCCCAAACCGGAGGCATTCCATGAACCCCTATCCCCATCTTCTGGCCCCTCTCGATCTGGGCTTTACCACATTGAAGAACCGCGTGCTGATGGGGTCGATGCATACGGGGCTTGAGGAAACCAAGGACTGGAACCGCGTCGCGGAATTCTACACCGCCCGCGCACGCGGCGGTGTGGCACTCATGGTCACCGGAGGCATGGCCCCGAACCCCGAGGGCGGCGTCTTGCCGGCGGCGGCGGGGCTGTATACGCCTGACGAGATCGCCCCCCACCGGATCGGCACAGACCGTGTTCATGACGCAGGCGGCAAGATCGCGATGCAGATCCTGCATGCGGGCCGCTATGCCTATTCGCCCAAATGCGTGGGGCCTTCGCCGATAAAATCGCCGATTTCGCCTTTCCCTCCTACCGAATTGGACGCCGCAGGCATTGAAAAACAGATCAGCGATATCGTCATCGCCGCAACACGCGCGCGCGAAGCAGGCTATGACGGGGTCGAGGTGATGGGGTCCGAGGGTTATTTCCTCAACCAGTTCCTTGTTACCCATACCAACAAGCGCACCGATGACTGGGGCGGGTCCTATGAAAACCGGATGCGCCTGCCGGTCGAGGTCGTCACCCGCGTCCGCGACGCTGTCGGCCCTGATTTCATCCTGATTTACCGGTTGAGCATGATTGATCTTGTGCCGAATGGCTCCAGTTGGGCCGAGGTCGTCCATTTGGCTAAGGCTATCGAAGCGGCAGGGGCAACGATTCTGAACACCGGGATCGGCTGGCACGAGGCGCGTATTCCAACCATTGCCACATCGGTGCCGCGTCGTGCCTTCGCTTGGGTGACAAAAAAGCTGATGGGCGAGGTCCAGATCCCGATCATCACCTCCAACCGGATCAACATGCCCGATGTGGCCGAAAGCGTGCTGGCTGACGGCTGCGCCGATATGGTCAGCATGGCCCGCCCGTTTCTGGCCGACCCCGATTTTGTGATCAAAGCGGCGGCTGGAAAAGCGGCAGCGATTGCCCCCTGCATTGCCTGCAACCAAGCCTGTCTGGATCATACCTTTAGCGGCAAACTGTCATCCTGTCTGGTCAACCCGCGCGCCTGCCATGAGACAGAGCTGACGGTTGTACCCGCTGTGACAGCCAAGAAGATCGCCGTTGTTGGCGCGGGCCCTGCGGGTCTTTCTGCTGCGTTGACAGCCGCAGAGCGGGGGCATGCAGTAACCCTGTTCGACAAGGCGCGCGAACTGGGGGGCCAGTTGAACATGGCCAAGCAGGTTCCCGGCAAGGAAGAATTCCACGGGCTGGTCGACTACTACAACACGATGGTTGCCAAGGCGGGGATCACCGTCAAACTTGGCACGACGGCCACGCCTGACATGCTGTCGGGTTTCGACGAGGTCATCATCGCCACGGGGGTCGCACCCCGCGATCCGGCCATTCCCGGGCAGGACGGGCCAAATGTGCTGTCCTATATTGATGTTTTGCGCGGCAAGGCAGCTGTTGGCCCGCGTGTCGCGATCATTGGCGCGGGTGGCGTCGGTTTTGACGTGGCCGAATATCTTGTCACCGATGACAGCCCGACCGAAGACTTGCAGGCTTGGCTTTCCGTAGGGGGGGTGGGCGATCCGGCGGACACCCGCGGCGGTGTGCGCCCCGAAGGCCCCAAGCCCGATGCGCCGGTGCGTGAGGTCACGCTATTGCAGCGCAAGGCCGAAAAGCTGGGGAAGCATCTGGGCAAGACGACAGGATGGATTCATCGTGCTGGGCTGCAAATGAAGAACGTGCAGATGATCGGTGGTGTGAATTATGAACGCATCGATGCCGAGGGATTGCACATCAGCTTTGGCGCAGGGCGCGAGAACCCGAGGCTGATCGCTGCCGAAACGATTGTCCTTTGCGCAGGCCAAGTGCCAGAGCGTGGGCTGGCCGATGCCTTAATTGCGCAAGGCCGGACTGTCCATGTGATCGGCGGGGCCGATGTTGCCGCAGAACTGGACGCAAAGCGCGCGATTGATCAAGGCACGCGGCTCTCTGCCGGTATTTGACCCCACGTCAACTGCCACACTCATTAAATGGTTAATGACCTGCGATTTGCCTTATCCATATGGAAATCGCGCAGGACTGGCTGTTTCCACTGTGGCACCAAAGCTGATTCATACCCCCGTATTGTCAGGCATTCGTCCTAATCCTGCCTGATTTCAAGCTCAGACAGTCAGCAAGGTATCAATAAAAAGTAGGATTTCTCGATGGACCGTCTGACCGAAATGGAAGCTTTTGCCACTGTGGTGGATCAAGGCGGCTTTACAGACGCAGCCAAGAAGATGGGTATTTCTAAATCCGCAGTTTCAAAACATGTGTCGTCGCTTGAGGCCCGTCTTGGCGCACGACTACTCAACCGCACAACACGCAGGGTCAGCCCGACCGAGATTGGCCTTGCGTATTACGACCGCGCCCGCCGCGTTCTGAATGATGCGGGCGAGGCCGATGCGCTCGTGACGTCCATGCAATCGGCGCCCTCTGGTCTGCTGCGGATCAGTGTCGCAACGGATTTTGGCGTGAACCATCTGTCGCCGGTTCTGGGTGATTTCCTGAGCGAATTTCCCGATATCACCGTGAACATGGTGTTGAACAACCGCTATGTTGAACTTATTTCTGAAGGCTTTGATATGGCTGTGCGGATCGGTGAACTTGAAGACAGCACCCTGCGCGCCCGCAAGCTGACCGAGACAACGAAACGCATGATCGCGAGCCCTGCCTATTTCGCGCAGTATGGCCGCCCCGAAAAGATTGATGATCTCAATGACCACAAACTGCTGCATTATTCCAATCAGGCCAATTCGGCCGTCTGGAAACTGACCGCGCCTTCGGGGGAAAAGCGGCAGGTGCGCACAGCGGGCTGGTTGACCGTGAATGATGGCCAGTCGTTGCTGAACGCCTGCATCGGCGGGCTTGGAATCGCATACTTGCCCAGTTTTCTTTATGCGGATGCCATGCGTGACGGGCTGGTAGAGGAGGCAATTCCTGACCTGCCTGTAGAAACGCAAGGGATCTATGCGGTCTATCCTCCCGGCCGCTTTACCCAGCCCAAGGTCCGCGCGTTTATCGATTTTCTGGTGCATTCCTTTGCCGATAAAGGCCCCGACATCTGGTAATTCTCCCCAAGGCGCTGATCCGCCTGACTGGCGCGGTTACGATGTAGCCGCGCCATTTTCGCGACCAAGTTAATCCTTTCGCAATTCCTTGCTCGTATCTTTGCCCCGTTGCCGAGACGAGGAAAACTGTATGGACTTAGTTATGCGCTGGCTTGCCCCCCGTGGCGTGCTTGGTTTTGTTGCGCGCCTTATCATTCTGATTGCTCTCGTCGCTTCGGCCAATGTCCTGTTTGCAGTCGTCCATGACGGCCATGACATTCACAGTATGTCCTACTATGTGACCCATGCGGCGTTTGTCGGTGGTCCTCTTATCGCGTTCTTTCTAACCGTCACGGTGTTTCAGGTGCGGTTGCAACGCAAACTCTGGCGTTTGTCGCGCAAGGACAGCCTGACGGGATTGAACAACAGGCGCACCTTTTTCGACCTCGTCACAAAGCGGGCAACGGAAAAGGGGCTTGGCGTGCTGCTGTTGCTTGATGCGGATTGGTTCAAGTCAATCAACGATACCTATGGCCATGCGGCAGGCGATGCCTGCTTGCGGTCGATCGCCTATACCTTGCGGCGCAACGTCCGGCAGCATGATATTCTGGGTCGCCTTGGCGGTGAAGAGTTCGCCATTTACCTCAAGAACACAACATTGCAGCAGGCGCGGGTGATTGGTGAACGGCTGACAAAACCGATTCCGTTCAAGACTGCCAGCGATCAGCATCTGACAGTCACGCTCTCGATCGGTGCGGCGGTGTCCGGCAGCAAGGCATCGCTGGACGAGTTGTTTGCAAACGCCGACAGTGCGCTTTACCGGGCTAAACTGGAAGGACGCGCAAAACTGGTGTTCTGGGACGGGGGCGCGCGCATGGGCATAGTCGGCGCACGTGTCTGAGCCTGCTACTCCTGCGTCGATGTGACGATGACTTCGACCCGCCTGTTCGCTTCGCGCCCTGCGTCGGTCAGGTTACTGGCGATTGGGGCAAGATACCCCATGCCTTCAGCTTCAAGCTGCCCGCGTGCAACACCGTACACCGACACAAGGCGTTCAAGGACAGACGCCGCACGCCGTTTGGACAGCGCGATATTTGCCTCCAGATTGCCCGCAGAATCAGTATGGCCAACCAGCGCCACAGTCCGTTCAGGATAAAGGAGCAGGTAATCCGCCAAGGCCTGAAGCCCGCCATTTTCGCCGTCAGCCAACTGCGCCGAGCCGGTTTCAAAGCTCAACCCCTGCAGAACGGCACGCCCCAACTGGTCAAGCTGATCCGCCAAAGACGTCTGCGTCACTGCGCCAAGCGCACGCGCCGGATCTTCACCCGCATTGGCGAGCGGTGCCGCATCTTGGGTCGGCGGGCCGATATGGGTCACTTGAATGAAACCGGCTTGCGCCGTCCGGCTAATGAACAGGGTCAGGTACTCTGGCCCGTCCGGTCCGGTTCTTTCCGCCGAAAGAAAGCGAAAATCGCCGATGTTGATCCGCATGTCGGGCGGCGGCAATGTTGCGACACCAAAGCGGAAATCGAACCCTCCGCAGGCCTCTGTCTGACATTCAAAGATGATGCGGTAACGGTCGTTGCGCAATTGTTCCCGCAAAGGGCGCACCAGTTGCAGCGTCGTGAGCGATGCCGCTTCGATCCGCCAAGCCTGCTGGATCACACGGCCTTCGACGGTTCGCACAGGCATCTCGCCGCGATCCCAGATGCCCATGGGCATGATGTAGGTGTCGGCTGGGCTGGTGACCTCGGCCTGCAAGCTTGCATTGCTTGGAAAGTTCAGCGTCTGGGCCTGCGCCACACCTGCGGTCAATCCCAGGAATACCAACCAGATACGGATCATCGCGCTTGGCTGTGATAGGCGTCGTTGGGGCGCATATCGGTGGCAGAGGCGATCCGGTTGCTCATGTTGTAAAAACCGGCAACGGCGGCAATATCCCAGATGTCGCGGTCCGAGAAACCGACCTGACGGAGTGCATCGCGGTCTTTTTCTTGGATCTTGGCGCTGGCGACGGTCATCAGTTCCGCAAATTCCAGCATTGCCTTCTGGCGCGCATCCAGTGGCGCCACACGCCAGTTCATGACCAGCATTTCACCCAGCTTTGGATCGCCGGACAATTGCCGGACCGCCGCACCATGCGCTGTCAGGCAATAATAGCATTTGTTGATGGCCGAAACCGCCACCGCGATCATTTCCCGTTCCAGCTTGGACAGGCCCGAAGCGGCCAGCATCACATCGTTGTAAAGGGCGGTGAAGGCATTGAGCTTGTCGATGTCAAAGGCGTAGGCCCGCAGGACATTGGGCACCATGCCCAGCTTTTCCTGACAAACGTCAAAGTATTTCTGGGTAGTTTCTGGCAATGGATCAACCATCGGCAAATCAAGCGCTGTGGGTTGGTCGGTCAAAAGATCACTCCGGCAGGGTCCGATAGTGGTATTGTCCCACAAGCGTCATGCCGAGGGAAGTGTAGAGGGCATTTGCGCTGACATTAGCCTGTGTGGTTACAAGCGCCAAATAGGTCGCCCCATGATCGCGCGCCCAGAATGCGGCCGCCCGTGTCAAATGGCGCGCAAGGCCGTGTCTGCGCGCATCGGCTGCGATTTCAAGCGCATGGATCATCGCACAATCGGCCGCGATCCCGACAAAGACCGTGCCTGCCGGTTTATCATCCAAGCGGCCCAACAAGGTGGTCTTGGGGTGGCGCGCCCGATCCATCACATCAAGCCGACCTGCCCCGATCCCGCCGGCGG
>CAYGMX010000183.1:0-5999 GCA_964351055.1 uncultured Loktanella sp.
CGGCACGACAGGGCCCATTTCAAAATCCTTTGGTGCCGGAACACGTGCCAGTCTTGCCGCCGCAAGCTCAAGTTCCGGCACGCCACCTTGTGCTGCACTTTCCGTTCGCAGGCGTCGCGCGGAATGATGGGCCACTGCAGGCCAATTTTCGATAAACGGGGGCAGGTGATCTGACAGCATCAGGTCCAGCAAACTGCTGCCTTCGGCCATACCGAACTGGCCATAAAGCGCGCGCGCCGGGTCATTCATGTGCACAATCCTCCACAACCTGTCGATGGCAATCGCGGGGTAAGGGGAGTGCCTGTCAAGCGTATGCATGATCGCCTGCCGGATCGGGGCCATAGCGGCGTCATCCCACGTTCGTGCCTGATACCGTGGCGCAAAACCGGCTGTGTGCAAAAGCAGGTTCTGCGCATCAAGCGGCAGTTGCAAGGCGTCTCCAAGTTTTTCCACCATGTCGCGGCTGGGCCGCGCGCGCCCCGTTTCCAGAAACGAGATGTGGCGCGATGAAACCTCGGCCTCCAAGGCAAGATCAAGCTGGCTGAACCTGCGGGCTTGCCGCCATGATCGCAGAGAGTGTGAAAAACTTGTCATGCACAAGTTCTACAGGCGCGGCACAGGCTTGTCAGTTACCTGAGAGGTAATTGCGCCAACGACCTCACTGCTTCTAGGCAGGCAGGACACCACAGCGAGGTTCCACATGACACATAGATTTCACAAATTCTGGCTCAAGATCACGGCCATCGGCATCGGCAGTTTTGGCCCATTGTTCTTTTTGGCGACCATGCCTGCAACCTCTGAACCGATCCGATGGACGCTTGATCTGCTCAGCTGGCCGCTTGATGGCGCAACCACATTCAACCACCCTGATACGCTGTTTCTAAGTGCGCTGACCGGCGGCTTTCTGTTCGGTTGGGGCGTTATGGTCTGGTGTTTGTCGGTCTGGGTCTATGACGCGGCACCCGAGGCGGTGCGCAAAGCGGTCCTGACCGGTGCGCTGTCGTGGTTCGTGCTAGATAGCGCCGGTTCCATCACGTCCGGCAATGCCTCCAATGCGCTTTTCAATATTCTTGTGTTGGTGGTTCTTGTTGGCCCGCTTTGGGTTGCAGCACGACCATCTTTGCAAACCGACCGCCTTTGACACGGCGCAGAAAAGGGCACCCGCCTGCGCAGGTGCCCTTCCCTTCACGTAGCAGCCGGACCCATGCGCGAACAGGTGGCCCAGCACCAGTGAGCCCTATTCGCCGCCGCCCAACTGGTGGACATAGGCAGTCACAGCCTTGATTTCCGCCTCGGTCAGACGCTCGCCCCAAGGTGGCATGACACCGAAACGGGCGTAGCGCACAGTCTGTTCAAGCGCTGCGACATCGCCGCCATAAAGCCAGATCGCATCTGTCAGGTTCGGAGCACCCAGATCGCGGTTGCCCATCCCGTTGTCACCGTGGCAGGCGGCGCAATTATCAAGAAACAGTCCCTCACCCGCTGCCGCAAGACCAGCGTCATGCTCTTGATTGGAAATCAGCCGGACGTACTGCACAACCTGATCGACCTCTTCATTGCTGAAAATCTCGTCATAGGCGGTCATTTCGGAATAACGGGCATCCCAATCCTCTTCGTTGCGGATGCCGTGGCGCACGGTGTATTCGATATTGTCGAAATCGCCACCCCAAAGCCAGTCGTCATCCAGCAGGTTGGGATAACCGACCGCACCCGCTGCACCTGATCCGTGACACTGTGAACAATTGTTGCGGAACACCGCGCCGCCCGCAGAGGTCGCAAAGCGCTGAAGCTCTTCGTTTTGCGCAAGCGTGCTAAGATCGGCACTGGCAAGCTGTGCTGCTATCTCGGCATTGGCCTGTTCAAACCTTGCGATCTCTTGGGCCACTTCCCCACGTGTGGAATAGCCCAGCATGCCAGAGGTCGCGCTGCTGATCATCGGCCATGCCGGATAGGCGACCGTATAGGCAATGCCCCAGATAATGGTGATATAGAAAGTCCAGAGCCACCAGCGCGGCAAAGGGTTGTTCAGCTCTTTGATACCATCCCATGAATGCCCCGTCGTATCGGTGCCGGTGACGTCATCAATGTCTTTGTGGTCCTGGCTGCTCATGATTGCAGCTCCTTTGTGTCGCAGGCGCAATCGGCGCAATTTTGCGCGCAAGCTGGCCTGTCTTCGTTACGGAAAGGGATGTTGGCTGTGTCGGCATAAAGCTTGCGACTGCCCGGCCGCAACACCCAGAGGATCACGCCCAAAAAGAACGTGCCCATCCAGACCAGCAGCCAGTTATCGGCGATCTGCTGCAAAAGCGTTTGCGTTTCCATGCGGTCCTCCTAGCGGCTTGCGTCTGGGGTAAAGGTCGAGAAATCAACCGTCGTGCCCAGCATTTGCAGATACGCGACCAGCGCATCCATCTCGGACACCCCCGGTGCGTTGTCAAAGTTCCGGATTTGCGCACCCGGATACCGTTCGAGCAAAGCATCATAGGCATCCGTGTTCGGATCAGCCTGCGCCAGCACATCGGCAGCCGCCACTTCGATCATCTCTTCGGTGTAAGGCACACCCACGATCCGGTGTGTTGCCACCAGATCGGAAGTGTATTCCGCATTGACCTGTGTATCGAGCAGATAGGCATAGCCGGGCATGATCGATTCAGGGACAACCGAACGCGGTGCGGTCAGGTGATCGACATGCCACGCATCCGAATACTTGCCGCCGACACGGGCCAGATCGGGCCCTGTGCGCTTTGACCCCCACTGGAACGGATGGTCATACATCGATTCTGCCGCCAGTGAGTAGTGCCCGTAACGCTCGACCTCGTCGCGCATCGGCCGGATCATCTGGCTGTGACAGACATAGCAGCCTTCGCGGATGTAGATGTCACGACCTGCCAGTTCGAGCGGGGAATAGGGTCGCACCCCTTCTACCTTTTCAATGGTGTTTTCAAGGTAGAACAGGGGTGCGATTTCCACGATCCCGCCCACCGTCACCACCAGCAGGGAGGAGACCAGAAGTAACGTCGGGCTGCGTTCAAGGATCGCGTGTTTGGAAAGAAAGCCTTTTGCGGGGCTGTTTGGTGTATCAGACATATCTCAGCCTCCTTATTCAGCTGGCACGCCAACCGGTGCAGTGACTTTCGCCCCGCCCCGGATGGTCATGAAGATGTTCCACGACATGATGATCGCGCCGGTCAGGTACAAAACCCCACCCAGTCCACGGACCACATACATCGGGAATTTCGCGGAAACGGTGTCGGCAAAGCTGTTCACAAGGAAACCGTTTGCGTCGACTTCGCGCCACATCAGGCCTTCCATGATGCCCGTGACCCACATCGAGGCCGCGTAGAGGATGATGCCGATTGTGGCCAACCAGAAGTGCCAGTTGATCGCCGACATCGAATGCATCTGCGCACGTCCCCACAATTTCGGCGTGAGGAAGTAGAGCGCCGCGAAAGTGATCATCCCGTTCCAGCCCAGCGCGCCAGAGTGGACGTGACCGATGGTCCAGTCTGTATAGTGCGACAGGCTGTTGACCGCGCGGATCGACATCATCGGGCCTTCGAATGTGGACATGCCGTAGAAGGCAAGGCTGATGACCATCATCCGGATGATCGGATCGGTGCGCAGCTTGTCCCATGCGCCTTGCAGGGTCATCAGGCCGTTGATCATGCCGCCCCAGCTTGGCATCCACAGGATGATCGAGAAGACCATACCAAGTGTTGACGCCCAGTCAGGCAGAGCAGTGTAGTGCAGATGGTGCGGACCCGCCCAGATATAGAGAAAGATCAGCGCCCAGAAGTGGATGATCGACAGCTTGTAAGAAAACACCGGACGACCGGCCTGCTTGGGAACGAAGTAATACATCATGCCCAGAAAGCCCGCTGTCAGGAAAAAGCCCACCGCGTTGTGGCCATACCACCATTGCGTCATGGCATCCTGAACACCGCTGAAGACCTGCACAGATTTGCTGCCCCAGATACTGACGGGGATGCTCAGGTTGTTGACGATGTGAAGCATCGCAACCGTGATGATGAAGGACAAAAGGAACCAGTTGGCCACATAGATGTGCTTTTCGGTACGCTTAAAGAGCGTCCCGAGGAAAACCAAAAGGAAAGCGACCCAGACAACGGTGAGCCAAAGATCGACGTACCATTCGGGTTCGGCGTATTCCTTGGATTGTGTGGCACCCAAAAGATACCCCGTCGCGGCCAGCACGATAAAGAGGTTGTAACCCCAGAAGACAAACCACGCGAGGCTGCCACCCCAAAGCCGCGCACCGCAGGTGCGTTGCACGATATAGAATGAGGACATGATCAGGGCGTTGCCCCCGAACGCAAAAATCACCCCACTGGTGTGAAGCGGGCGCAAGCGTCCAAAGTTGCCATAGGGTTGCAGAACCTCGAAGTTCAGCATGGGAAAGGCCAGCTGAAAGGCGATGACCACGCCGACCAGCATGCCCACGACACCCCAGAAACTTGTGGCGATAACCCCAGCGCGGACAACATGGTCCATGTAACCGGTCGGTGCCGGGCCGGGCTGGTTTTCCATGGTGCGCAGAACGCGCACGAACATGAAACCCGAAACACCCAGAATGATGATGGCGTGCACGATATAAGCCGTGTCACGCCCCCAGTTTGCAGCGATAGCAGCAAAGAGCGCGATGCACCCCAATGCTATCAACTTGATATAGTTCCCCATAAGAGATCCCCTTCCTTTGGCAGATCACAAATGGATCCGTCGCTACTTGGTGATTTCGCTTATGGGGTCGGGCAGCGCAGATCGTCCTTGACATGGATCAATGGCACATTTGACATGGATCAAGGTAAGCCCGCGCGCAGACCTGCAAATTAGCGTCATGGAGCGTTTGCGCGAACGATCGCCCCCACCGTGCAACCGATATGGGGAAAGCCGAAACTATGACGTACAAGATCATTGCAACGATTCTGACGGATGCAGAGCAATCTACAGACAGCCTGGATGCTGCGATTACTCTGGCAGAACGGATGGACGCGCATCTTGATATCTACGTGGTCACGATCAGCCATACCGAAACAAATACCTATTTCATGGGTGCCGAGGCGCTGATGATCGCCGAACAGACACGCGATGCGATGGCCGCGCGTGACAAACTCAAGGTTTGGGTCGAGGACCGGATGCACAGCGAGCTGGTCCGCTGGTCCATGCAAACCGCTACGGTTCAAGGCCCTGCCCTGACAAGCTATCTTGCGCAAAAGCTCCGGTTTTCCGACCTGGTTATCCTGCCCCGTCCCTATCAGGACAATCCCGAAGCCGCGACTTTGGTTGAAGCCTGTCTTTTTGCGGCAGAACGTCCGGTGCTGATGATCCCCAAAGGCTGCAAAGCCCCCGATGCAGGCGGCCATGTCTTGATGGGATGGAACGACGGTGCCGAAGCCCTTGCTGCCGCACGCGCGGCCATGCCCATTCTGGAGCAGGCCGATATCACTGATATCTGTATCATTGACCCGCCGTCCCATGCGGCTGACAGGTCCGATCCCGGCGGCGCGATGGCCCAATACCTGATGCGGCATGGGACGCGGTCCGAAGTCGCGGTGCTTGCAAAGACAGAGCCGAATATCGGGGATATCCTGCTCAGACGGGCCAAAGAAGTCGGTGCGCAAATGATTGTCAGCGGGGCCTATGGCCACTCGCGTCTACGCGAAGCTGTCTTTGGGGGGGCCACGCGCAGCCTTCTCGAAATGGCGGACCGGCCGATTTTGATGTCGCGCTAGGCGGGGGCAGTCGGGTATCGACAGCGGCAAGGCGGTTGACTTAAAACCGCAAGTCACTAAAGCCTGCCTATGTCGACTGATCTTGCTTCTTCCCTGCCGCGGCCCGCCGGTACACCATCCATCTGGCGCGAGATCCGCAGGCTGGCCACATTGGGCTTTCCGATTGTCATTTCGCTTGCCGCAGCGACACTGATCGGGGTCGTCGATACGGTGATGATTGCCCCCTTGGGCACGCTGTCACTGGCTGCGGCT
>CAYGMX010000184.1:0-5999 GCA_964351055.1 uncultured Loktanella sp.
TCTTGAAAGCTTCAGCTTTGCGGCTGCCCAGACATCCTGCCCTGCTTTCGGAGGCGACGATCTGACCACGCTTTTTTGTACCAGCGCAGCGGTCGGTCTGGACGGCGCCGAGCAGGGCAAGACATTCTTTGCCCCAACACGCTACAAGGGCCAAGCCGAACACCGCGTGATCCTTTAGCGCCAAGATTGAAAGAACCCTATCATGAAACGCACACTTGGCGTTTGCTACTACCCTGAACACTGGCCCGAGGACCAATGGGCCACAGATGCCGCACAGATGGTCGCCACCGGCCTGACTTGGGTGCGCATCGGAGAATTCGGCTGGAGCCGGATGGAAGCCATTTCCGGCGTTCTGACTTGGGACTGGCTGGATCGCGCGATCGCGGTTCTGGGGGCTGCGGGCCTCAAGATCGTGCTGGGCACGCCCACTGCGACCCCGCCGCGCTGGATGATCGACAAACACCCCGATATGCTGGCCGTCGATGCGCAGGGTCGCCCCCGCAAGTTCGGATCGCGCAGGCATTATGATTTCAGTCATCACGGCTACCGCGATGAATGCCGCCGGATCGCGCGGTTGATGGGTGAACGATACGGGCAGAACCCGCATATCGCGGCATGGCAGATCGACAATGAATATGATTGCCACAATACCACGCTCAGCTATTCCGACGCCGCGCGCCGTGGCTTTCAGGACTGGCTGGCGCAAAAATACCAGTCACCTGATGCGCTGAACCGTGCATGGGGCAATGTGTTCTGGTCAATGGACTACGACACATTCGACCAGATCGACCTGCCCAATCTGACGGTCACCGAACCGAACCATCCGCATCAACTTGCGTTCCGGCGCTATAGTTCCGATCAGGTCGTGGCCTTCAACAAGGTGCAGGCGGACGAATTGCGCAAGCACACCACCGCGCCCTTGATCCATAACTATATGGGGCGGATCACGACCTTCGATCATTGGAAGGTCGGCGCCGACCTCGATATCGCGTCATGGGACAGTTACCCGATCGGCTTTCTGTCCGACAGGCTGGAAGGCACGCCGGAGTTCAAGCAAACTTTCCTGCGCCAAGGGCACCCCGACAATCAGGCCTTTCACCACGATCTCTATCGCGCCGTGGGCAAAGGGCGCATGTGGGTGATGGAACAGCAGCCCGGTCCCGTGAACTGGGCCCCCTACAACCCTGCCCCGCTGCCTGGCATGGCGCGGCTTTGGGCGTGGGAGGCTTTCGCCCATGGCGCCGAGACCGTCTGCTATTTCCGCTGGCGCCAAGCGCCCTTTGCACAAGAGCAGATGCACGCAGGACTATTACGCCCCGACAGCGCCCCCGCGCCCGCCTTGGCCGAGGCGCGTCAGGTCGCCGATGAAATCGAAGCGCTGGCCGATGTCGGCACCGCACAGGCGCAGGCCGCGCTGGTCTTTGACTACGAAAGCGCATGGGCGTGGGATGCCCAGCCGCAGGGCGCGGACTTTGAAATGTTCCGTCTGGCCTTTGCCGCCTACCGCGCCTTGCGCAGGGCAGGGCTGAACATCGACATTTTGCCCCCGGATTGCGCCGATCTGTCAGGCTACAAACTGGCCCTCGCCCCCGGCGTGATGACGCTGTCGGACCCGCTGCGCGCAGCACTTGCGCGTTTCGACGGGATCGCGCTGATCGGTCCACGGACCGACACCAAGACCGGCGAACTGGCAATCCCCACGCCGATGGGTCCGCATCTGCCCGATACGGATGTGACGGTTGCCCTGACCGAAAGCATGCCGCCGAACGACAAGATCAAATTGCAGGGCGGCGGACGCTTTGTGCATTGGTTCGAGCATCTGGAAGGCACCGCCCCTGTCCATCTCAGCACGAAATCCGGCCAACCCGCGATCATGGGCGGCGACAATCTGCGCTATCTTGCGGGCTGGCCGGACGACGCGACATTCGACAGCATCATCGGCGGGCTATGTGATGTGCTGGACCTATCCAGCTACCGCCTGCCCGAAGGTTTGCGCCTGCGTGACACAGCCACCCATCGTTTCGTCTTTAACTACGGACCGAAACCGCAGAAATGGAATGGCACGTCCATCCCTGCCGCAGGTGTCCACTGGGAACCGCTGACATGACGCAGTTTGGGACCACAAAGGACGGCAAACAGGTAAAGAGCGTCACACTTGCGGCTGATGGCATTTCGGTCAAGGTGCTGACGCTGGGGGCCATCATCCAAGACCTGCGCCTTGACGGTATTGCGCACAGTCTTGTGCTCGGTTCAGACCAATTGGCCGACTACGCGGCGGGGATGAAGTATCTCGGCGCAATCGTCGGCCCGATCGCCAACCGGATCAGCAATGCCCGCGTGCGGCTTGACGGCATGATGTACGAGCTTGAGCGCAACGAAAACGGGCGCACCCATCTGCATTCCGGCAGCGAAGGGGTTCATGCGCAAATCTGGACGATCACTGCACAGACACAAAACAGCGTGACGCTGGCCCTGACCATGCCGGACGGCATGGCTGGCCTGCCCGGGCATCGCGAGATCAGCGTGACCTATGCGCTAGCGGCCCCCGCGACGCTGACCATGCAGATCAGCGGTACGACAGACACCACCACAGTGATGAACTTTGCCAGCCATATCTATTGGAACCTTGATGGCACAGACACTTGGGAAGGCCACCGTCTGCGCTTGACGGCGGATCATTACCTGCCGGTAGACGCCACCACTTGCCCGACAGGAGAAATTGCCGATGTGACAGGCAGCGCGATGGATTTCCGGCAAGAGCGTGCCCTGAGGATCGGCGACCCTGCCTTGGATCACAACTTTTGCCTGTCAGATGCACCGGATGATCTGCGCGATGTCCTGTGGCTTGCAGGACAATCAGGTGTTGCCATGACCATGGCAACCACCGAACCCGGAGTGCAAATCCACGATGCGAGCGGTTCGCACAGACCGGGCCGTCCTTTCTATGAAGGTGTGGTGATCGAGCCGCAACGGTGGCCCGATGCACCCAATCACTCCGGCTTTCCGTCAATCCGCGTCACGCCTGCCCAAACATACAGCCAGACAACACGCTGGCGGTTCAAAGCCTAGCTGCCGCGATAAGTCGAATAGCTGAAGGGCGAGACCAGAAGCGGAACGTGGTAATGCGCACTGGCGTCGTTGATGCCAAACCGCAGTGGAATGTCATCCAGAAAACTGGGCGTTTCTGTGCGGCCGAAATAGGCCCCCGCCTCAAAGACCAGCTCGTACCGGCCAACGGCAAAATCGGCAACAGGCAGGATCGGGCTGTCGGTCCGACCATCGGCATTTGTCAGCACGCGGGTCAGGTGCGTGCGCAGATCACCTTCCAGCCTGTAGAGATCGATCTGCATGCCAGCGGCGGGCACGCCAGAGGCGGTATCCAGAACATGTGTGGTTAGAAACCCTGTCATCAGTCCATCCTTCAAATGCCTTGCAAACATTCCGGAAATTGCGCCAGATGTCACGCAGGTATTCGATCATTTCGCGCTGATGCGCAAATCTTCCTGCTACCGCGCCTTGCTGTCGCACCCCCCGTGACCACTGGCGCGTTCTGGCTATATGTGCAGCAACGAAAACAAATGCCCACAACGGCAAAGGACACCCCATGGAACTGGAGACCCTCCTACTTTCGCGCATCCAGTTTGCAGCGAATATTTCTTTCCACATTCTCTTTCCAACCATCACCATCGCATTGGGCTGGGTCCTGTTGTTTTTCAAGCTACGCTACAACCGGACGGGCGAAGAGCGCTGGATGGAGGCCTATCGCTTCTGGGTCAAGATTTTTGCGCTTTCCTTTGCGATGGGCGTGGTGTCAGGGATCACCATGTCATTCCAGTTCGGCACCAACTGGCCGGGTTTTATGGAAACAGTGGGCAATATCGCGGGGCCGCTGCTGGCCTATGAGATCATGACGGCCTTCTTTCTCGAGGCGGTTTTCCTTGGGATCATGCTGTTCGGGTTCAGCCGCGTGCCCAACTGGGTGCATACGCTCGCGACCTTTCTTGTGGCTTTCGGCACCATGATGTCGGCCTTCTGGATCATCGTGCTGAACTCGTGGATGCACACGCCCCAAGGGTTCGAAATGATCGACGGCGTGGCCTACGCGACCGACTGGTCCGCGATTATCTTCAACCCGTCGATGCCGTACCGCTTTGCGCATATGGTATTGGCCAGCTTCCTGACGGTCAGTTTCCTGATTGCCGGGGTCAGCGCATTCCGCTGGCTGATCGGCGGGCGGACCGAAGGGGTGCGCGTCGCCCTCAGAACGGCGGTCTTTGCGGCGGCGGTGCTGATTCCGGTGCAGATTTACCTTGGCGATCTGCATGGCCTGAACACAAAGGAATATCAGCCCGCCAAAGTCGCCGCGATGGAAGGCCATTGGGAAACCGGCGGCAATGTCCCCCTGATCCTCTTTGCGCTGCCCGACGACGAGGCCCGCGAAAACCGCTTTGAAATCGGAATTCCAAATCTCGCGTCCTTCATCCTGACCCATACATGGGACGGGGAAATCAAAGGGCTGAACGAATTTGTCACCGAAGACGGAGAAGTCTTGCACCCGCGCGTGGCTCCGGTCTTCTGGTCGTTCCGTGTGATGGTGGGCACGGGCCTGTTGATGCTGCTGGTCAGCTGGTCTGCGACCTACATGATCCTGCGCCGCAAGCGTGGGGTTGAAGGGCTGCCCAAGCCAATGCTTTATGCTCTGGTCGGCATGAGCTTTAGCGGATGGCTTGCAACGCTGGCAGGTTGGTACACCACCGAGATCGGGCGGCAGCCTTGGCTTGTCCAAGGGGTGATGACGACCAAACAGGCGGTGGCCGATGTGCCCGCCCCGATGGTGCTGTCTACCCTGATTGCCTATCTTGTGGTCTATGCACTCTTGCTCGGAGCCTACATTTACGTGATCTTCTATCTGGCGCGTAAGGTGTCGCGGGGCGAAGATCTTGCAACGGGGCTTGCGCCCTCACCGGGCCGCAAAATGCCCAAACCCATGCCAGCGGAGTAAACCTATGCAGTTCTTTGGTGATCCGACGGTCTGGCTGCCCTTTGTCTTTGCGGCGCTGATGGGCCTGTCCATTCTGATCTACGTGGTCCTTGACGGGTTCGATCTGGGTGTCGGTGTCTTGTTTCCCTTTGCCGAGGAGGACGAAAAGGACCGGATGATCGCCTCGATCGGCCCTTTCTGGGACGCAAACGAAACCTGGCTAGTGCTTGCGGTGGGGCTATTGCTTGTGGCCTTTCCCTCCGCGCATGGGGCGATCCTGACCGCGCTCTATCTTCCTGTTGCAATCATGCTGATCGGGCTGATCTTGCGCGGCGTTGCTTTCGAGTTCAGGGCCAAGGCTCCGGCGCCGCATAAACGCCTTTGGAACAACGCGTTCTTTGCTGGCTCGCTGATGACCTCGCTCAGCCAAGGCTTTATGCTGGGCATGTATGTGATGGGTCTGGACTGGACCTTGGCCCATGCGGCTTTTGGCCTGCTCACAGCGGTCTTTCTGACCGTTGGCTACAGTTTCATCGGGGCCACATGGGTCATTCACAAGACCGATGAAGCCCTGCAACGCAAGGCCGTTGACTGGGCCAAAGGCGGGATCTGGGGGCTGGTGCTGGGGATCGGCGCGATTTCACTGGCGACACCCTTTGTCAGCACGCGGATTTTCGACAAATGGTTCAGCTGGCCAGAGGCGCTTTATCTGTCGCCGCTGCCGATCCTGTCGGCGCTGCTTGTGTTCTGGCTATGGTCCATGCTGCGCAAGATGCCCTTTGCGGGCGACAAACGGTCATGGTTGCCATTTGCCGCGGCGACGGCATTGTGGGTCATGGCATTCGGCGGGATGGCCTATAGTTTCTATCCCTATGTGGTCCCTGACAGGCTGACCATCTACGAGGCGGCCAGTGCGCCGGAAAGCCTGTTCATCATCCTGATCGGGACATGCATCGTGCTGCCGACGATCCTTTCATATAAGATCAAATACTACACCATCTACATAAATAAAAAAACA